>CAYSMP010000060.1:3475-19720 GCA_964432215.1 uncultured Sangeribacter sp. | reverse complement strand
GCTTAGCTCGCTAAGCTCCTTCGCTCCGCAGCCAAGCTGCCTCAAGATTATCTCGTATTTATCATATCATTAATTTCTGCGAGCTACTTATTAATAAGGTGTAAAGATTGAATCATTATGCAAAATTAGCGAGATTATTCGGGATATGCAATATAAACATAAAGAAATTATTGAATTTTAACACCAATCAAACAAGCGCGTTGCTCCTGCTGCACAGAGCAACGCGCTTGACAAATTAACCGAGGCGTGCGTGGAAAAATATTATATCATTGATTTTGCGACCTACTAAATTATCGAAATAATACTTTTCAACAGCAATCGTGGTGTAGTCGATTTCCTTTACGACGACAATATTAATATAAGGTCATAAGTTGAGCTGGCAGTGGACAGTGAGCGGATTTACAAATTTTTTTTAGTTAAAATTTGGCAAAAAGTTCAATATTTTTTTGGATATTTTAAGAAGTTTGCGTAATTTTGTGTGCTAAACCTATAATATTAACCTGTAAATCAAAATAAACCTAAAGAGATATTGACTTCGATCAGTATGATGATGGGTTATAACCATCTGATTCACGGACAATAACAATAAACATCATAACATGTATTATGACCAAAATTAAACTAACATCGAAACGAGAAAAGTCGGGCTCTTTCTCCATGCTGAGAAAAGTGTTCCTGACCTTAGTCGCCCTTGTAGTGGCGATTCCCGCGTTCGCACAAAACATCAATGTGACCGGTACGGTGCTTGATGATCAAGGCGAACCCCTCATCGGCGTTACCGTTATGGTTGATGGATCATCCAACGGTACAGCCACTGATCTTGATGGCAATTATGAACTAAAGAATGTGCCATCCAAAGGAAAGCTTGTCTTTTCCTACATCGGCTACGCGCAGCAGACTGTTGAAGTCAAGGGGCGTACACGTATCGATGTCAAGATGAGCGAAGACTCCAAAGCTCTTGACGAGCTTGTGGTAGTCGGTTATGGACAGATTAAGAAAGCTGACCTTACAGGTTCTGTGTCTGTAGTTGACGCCGGCCAGATTACAGCAAAAGGTTCTGCCTCAGTGCTTGAAGCACTTCAGGGTACAATCCCCGGTGTGAGCATTACTAAATCTACTGGTCGTACAAATGGCGATATAAGTATCGAAATTCGTGGTAAATCCTCTATTAACTCAAAAGTTACACCTCTATATGTAGTTGATGGGGTTCAAACAAGTGATATATCTTTCCTTAATCCACAAGATATTGAACGTGTTGATGTTCTTAAGGATGCATCTTCTACGGCTATTTATGGTTCACGTGCTACTGCCGGTGTTGTAATGATCACTACAAAAAGTGGTGCTGGTGTAAGTAAAGGCACAAAGGCTAAGATTTCATATGATGGTTATTATGGTATCAGCCATGCTACACGTATGCCGCAGTTCATGGATGGTCCGCAGTATTATCGCTATCGTATGCTGAAGTTTGTGCAGCCTGCAAATAAGGCAGGAGAATTCGATTCTGCTCAGCCGATATACGGTGCTTATCCAGGGACTGGTGGTATTGGTCAAGCTCTTCTTCAAACTGTGGCAAGCGATTGGGAATCGCCTTACGTATTGAAGGACATGCTTGAAAATGATGCCACTTATTATTGGCCTGGCCTTGTTACACAAGATGGTCATCAACAGAACCATTATGTATCTGTTTCTGGGGCAACTGAAGCAGTAAATTACCATTTTGGACTTGGATATGAGAATGTACAAGGTCTTTATAAGGGAGATAGCAAAGGTACGTACTCTTTTAAAGGAAGTTTAGATGCAAAACTTAATAAAGTAATTAGTGCCGGTTTCAATTTTAATCTTGCACAGATTAATAACTCCTACGCTGATAGTGATGCAATTTCTCAGGCATATCGAGTAAATCCATACATGATTCCATATGATGAGGATGGCAACACAATTCATGTTCCTGGTAGTAAAGGTACTCTTGGCACAGATGATCATCAGTTCTCTGCTTTTATTAATCCTTTGGATAGGATGAAGAACTCGATGGAAAAAAGAAAGACTTATCGACTTCTTGGAAATATCTATGCCCAGTTTAATATCATCAATGGCCTATCGTTTAAAACGACTATATCACCTACTTACACATCTTATCGAAATGGCAAGTATGTAGGTTATACAAATCCTGGCTCGTCTACTGGTCAGACATGGGTTGATGATAATGTCCGTAAAGCTAATGTTGAGAATAAGACAAGCTATGGATGGACATGGGACAATGTTTTGAGTTATGTGCGCTCCTTCGGTGATCATTCAATCAATGCAATGGCTCTCTATTCTGCAGAGAAGAGCAATTCAGAAACTTATAAAGAAGAAGCGGTTAATCCGTTGGAGTCTACAGCTTGGTGGAATCTAAATACTGGTACACCGGGTGAGTCGAAAGTGGAATCAGCTTTTTCTGAGGTGACTATGGAATCAGTTGCCCTGCGTGCCAACTATTCATGGAAAAGTAGGTATATGATTACCGGTACTGTCCGTTGGGATGGCTCGTCAAGATTTGCACCCGGTAACAAGTGGGGTTGTTTCCCGTCAGTTGCTGTTGGTTGGAATATTGCTGAAGAAGCATTCCTACAAAAATGGTGGCTCAACAACTTAAAACTTCGTCTCAGTTATGGCGTAACTGGTAATAATAGTGGTATAGGTGCCTATGACACTATGGTAGGCGTCAATAATTCTAGTATATATCCTTTCGGAGGGGATTACACTCAAGGTTTCTATCCATCTAAGATAGTGGATAAGGACATAAAGTGGGAGACTTCTCATGAGTATAATATTGGTCTTGACTATGGATTCTTAAATAATAGAATTGTGGGATCTATTGAATGGTATCATAAGAAATCTAACGGGCTTCTTTACGAAGTCTTGCTTCCTCTAGAGTCAGGAGGTAATAAGATGACCACTAATATAGGTTCTGTAAGAAATACCGGTATAGAATTTTCTGTGACAACCACCAATATAGATACTAAAGATTGGACTTGGACTACATCTTTAAATATTGCTCATAATGACAATAAAGTGCTTCAAATCAATGGAATCTCTGATCAGATAATAAATGGTGATGCAAAAAGTTGTTATTTTGTAGGTTATCCAGTTAATAATGTGTATGCCTATGCTTGGGATGGTATTGTATCTGATAGAAATATGATAGTACCCGACCATCAGATTGCCAAGGATAATGGTTTCACTCCTGGACAGACTGTAAGAGAATGTGATTATTATTATGCTTGCTATGGGCAGGCTGAAGGTCAACCTATCATCCGCGATGTTAACGGTGATGGTAAATGGGGTGATGAGGACCGTGTAATATTTAATGGAAATCCGAAATTTACAGGTTCAATTACTTCTAACCTTACATATAGATTGCCTAAAAAAGGAGGTTCTCTTGATTTTGGCTTCTCAATTTATGCAAAGCAAGGGTATACTGTAGCGTCGCCATTTATGGCGGGGGACGCATTTGATCTTCATGATCGTGGACGTGGAAAAGTAATGGTTGACAGCTATATACCAGCTGGTATGCTCATAGATGCAGATGGTGTTCGGGCTGATGGTACGCTTATCAATCCAGTTTATCAAACTCAAACGCATTATGGTTCTTGGCCGTTGATAAATACTGGTCTCGGAGATGGTCTTGGTACTGCTCTTTCACAATTCAACAGTGATAAGTTTGGTGCTCGTCAAGTCACAAATGCTTCTTTCTGGAAAGTTCAGCATGTTTCACTTGGCTATGAATTCTCCAAAGAGATCATTGATAAGATTGGTTGCAGTCGCCTGAGACTATATGTAAATATCTCAAATCCGTTTGTATGGTCGAAATATAAGGGCTTTGATCCAGAATGGGCAACTGCAGCTGGGAAAAATGATGGTCCTAGTACGATTACCTATGAATTCGGAGCAAACATAACATTCTAAATTCAAAAGGACTAACAATGAAAAGACTTAAATATTCATTTATTGGATTGGCATCAGTTTTATTTATGTCTGGGTGCTCAGATTTTCTGGATCCTAGAAACCTATCCAATCCGGATAATGCAGATGTTTATTTTTATGAACATCCAGATCAGATACGTCCCGTTGCGTATGATGCTATAAGATGGATTGCTACACATATTGATATGTTGGATCAAGCAAGTGATCTTTACATTAATCCTCGAGGATCTGATGATGGTACATTTTCCATGTTCCTTCAGACACCTGAGACAGGCACTGTTGAATCGTATTATAAGTCTCTTTATAGTGCAATCAACAAAGCCAATTGTTTGATTCACTATGCAGGTGATAATGAAACACTTATTGCAGAAGGTAAATTTTTGAGAATTCTTAATTATTATTACCTGACTCAGCAATTCGGTGCTGTTCCATATGTGGATTTCTATATTCAAAATGCTCAACGAGACTTCCCAAGAACACCCCTCAATGAGATCTACGATGCTCTTTTGGCTGATTGTGAAGATATTTACAATAATTCTCCTCTTGAAATGCAGAATCATGCTGGTGTCGCAAGTAAACAAGCTGTCGCAGCAATAGCAGCAAAAATTGCGTTGGCTGCTGCTTGGGATTTGGATACAGAGCTGATAGATGCGTCTAAAGGAACTTATTCTGTAAAGAGTGTTAATCGTTTCAATGAGGCAGCCGTTTGGGCTGAAAAAGCAATAAACGGTATTCAATTGACAATTCCATTTGCTGAAAAATGGGCATGGAACAATGAAGGCAATGTAGAAGAAATTTTCTCTGCGCAGTATGATAGAAATGGCTATCCGGGTGATAAAAATACTGGTGGGCATTCCTTGATGTACAATTATACAGCTTTTACTACAAAGACAAATGAGACTGGCATTAAAGGTAATGGATCAGGTGGTACAAACTTGATGTCTGCTAAATCTGCAAGCTTATTTGAGCGCGGTGATCAGAGATTTGAGGGTACCTTCATGACAAAGATATATAATGCACCTCGTAATCTTGATGGTAATGGAAAACCTGGAGATGCGATATGGGAAGAAGGCTATATGGCTTGGTATAACCAGCCTGAAGATGTACAAGCTACATTGCCAGTCGGGGTTAGGTATTATGCACCCGGTACGACCATTGCTGAGGCTGAAGCTGATATACAAGAAATGGTTAACAGCGGTCAGGCCGTGAAGTTCAAGGCAAATACCTATGGAGTAAACCAGCCATATGCTGCAATAATTAGCGGAACAGATATTATCAAATGGGAATTTAAGGAAAATGGACAAATGCCTTCAAGAACGAAAGTCTCCTTTGAGACCTTCTGTGCGGCTGGCGATAATAATGGTCCTACTGTGACAAAATATGATGATCCCACTTCTGGTCCTGTCACAGCCAATCAGTGTTATAGGGACATTCCTCTTCTTCATGTTAGCGAAATGTATTTGGTTGCAGCAGAGGCTTATCTACTTGCTGGTAAAGAAGCCGAAGCCTTAGCCAAAATTAATGCAGTCCGTAATAGAGCAGGCTTAAATAATCTTGCTTCTTTCAGCGCTTATGAGGCTCCTTATGTTACAAATATCAATTTTGTATTTGTTCCTCTTGATCTAATCCTTGATGAAAGGGCTCGTGAATGTTACGCTGAACGTACACGCTTCTTTGATCTTCGACGTACTAAGCAGCTCATCAGATATAATCTTGAATTTAGCCGCTATATGAATAGTGTTGAAAAGATGAGTAATGCTCAGGGTGAAATTAAGTGGTATCGTCCCATACCTCAAGCCGAAATTGACAGTAATACTGCGATGACCAGTGCTGATCAGAATCCCGGTTATTAATAATCATTAAATAAGAAAATGAAAACAGTTATTAAATCAATATTCTTATGTCTGTCTTTGATGATGGGTTTTTCATCCTGTGATAATAAGGAGGAGCTGCCCCCTATAGGCGACAGAGATAATGCTGAAACTATAGCAGCCGGTAAATATGTTGGAGAGTGGACTAGAACCAATCTTTCTACGGGTGCTGTGGAAGAAGATGCTGGTAGCATAACATTTACAGTTGATGAGGAACATGGTTATAATGTACTTATAATGGCTGTTGAAAGCACAAGCATGGAACTTGGTGTGAATGGTAATACGTCTGCTTGCAATATATCTCGACTTAATTCAGGAGAGATGGTATATTGGAATATGGTGGATACTAATCCTTTTGGAATGATGTTCACTGGAAGAATTTCCCCCGAAGGTGTAGCTACAATGAAGTATAATAAAATTGTTAGAACTGGTCGAAAGGAAGTAGAATTTTCATATACATTCTCAGGAAATAAAGAATAAATTTTTATAGGACTGCGACAATAGTATTGTCGCAGTCAACTAAAATATCAATATTTATTAACATTTAACACATCACGCGATGAAGAAAACATTACTTCTATCTGCTTTCGCGCTGTTTGCAACTGTTGCAAGCGCACAAACTGTAGTTGGACTAACCACTATTGAAGATCTCACTAATGCAGGTTTTGGTGAGGGTAAGCTTGACCTCCCTGCAATGACCATTCTCGATAATGAGGCTGGTACATTTGGCTTGGCATATGCTGATAGCTGGGGCACAACAAATGTAGGTAAAACTTACAAAACTGTCAAAGTGGGCGACAGTGACGAAATTCTACTTTCTGAATATAAGGCAGCCGTCGGTAATTCAAACCCTTCGTTTGTTAGTTATGAGTCTGGTGTAATGTCCGCTGGTGCTGTATTCCAGATTGATGCTAAAATGGACGGCTGGATGACAGTGTTTACTAATATCAACCCTAACAAGCAGTATCTCGTATTTGAGAACAAGACTGGAGCTCTTCCTTATACTCTTGGTGTAGCTGGTTCTGACTACAAGATCAACTACTCACTTCCTGTTCAGACTTCTGGCGATGACGAGGGTTATATTGACTTTAATGCCCCTGATGCTTCCAAATATTTCATCATGGCTACTAAGCAGGGTGAAAATGAGCAAGGTGTAAAACTGTGGTATGATGCTGATGGTAATATAGTAGCTGCTGATACTAAGCCAGAAGGTGGTAAGCCCTACAATGTAGAAGTCCCTGGCCAGAATAAACCTCAGTTCCCATATCTCGTAGCCGGCATGGAAAGTGCTCCAGGTGAAGGAACTGGCTTCATGACATTTAATGTGCTCGCAGGCAATACCTACTATTACTCAGCACTCGGCTCAAAATGTGCTGGCGTGGGTTTTGTATTCACTGACTCAGAGGAGGAACCAGCAGTTACTTTCTGTGCACAAGATGACCTCCCCGAGGTAGTATTCGCTACAGCAGCTGCTGTAGAAACTATAGGTGCAGCTGCAGTTGACGTAAATGCTCCTATCTACAATGCTCAGGGTGTACGTGTTAACGCCGATGCCAAGGGTCTTCTCATCCAGAATGGTAAGAAGTTTATCCGCAAGTAAGAAGCAACGATCAATGATTAATGACATATAATCAATGATCAATTTATAGTTGCAATTGACTCCGCAATCAAAAGGCGGCTTCCGGAAGGAAGTCGCCTTTTTTATTATGCTAATATTTATTCTTGCTTTAGTCAGCGGTCTACTCCGATTTCGATGAAAGAGCCGTCGTGTGCGAATACCATTTCTGTTCCGGTTGTGATTTCAACTTCATATCCGCGTTTCACCTTTGTTATTTCGTTGATACCCTCGCCATCAAAATTCTGTGAGATATAATTGTCTATTTCTGCAGGATAGAACCCGGTAGGGAGAGTTTTTCCAGAAGCTGCATCCACTTCGGTCCAGTCTCCTTTCTTGTCGAATTCTATTTTAGTTCCATCAGAGAGCACGACATTATATTCATCCTTATCCTTCTGAGTTGATACAATAGAGGCAGAAGGGAAATACTCGATGATAAAGTCTTTTGAGATGGAAGGGAGATCACGAGAGGATATTGGCTCATCGTTGTCGCTACAGCTGGCGAGCGAGATTCCAAGAACTGCAATGAGCAGCATAGGGAGGAGTTTTAAAATCTTTTTCATAGTGTGTTTTTCCTTATTAAGGTATTAAGTAATCAAATGTCAAGAGTAAAACAATCATATTCAGAAAGAGATTGGTAGGGGAGGGTTAATAATAATAAAAAAAGTTTTTGGATATGGTGAATTTTTATTAAATTTGCAGAGTTAACCTATTAATACATTTTATATGAAGAAATCTTTACTTTTATCGGCTTTTGCAGCTTTTGCATGTGTGGCAAACGCTCAGACTGTAATCGGAATGGCTACTACAGAGCAGCTCGAAGCTGCCGGCCTATCAACATCGGCGAAAAGTATCTCAGGTGGTACCGTAATAGTGGACAACGAGGTTGGAAGTTTCGGTGTTGCTTATGACGATTATTGGAAGTATGCAGGAATGTGGAGAAATTATCAGACTGTTGCTGTCAATGATAGCGGTGACATCACGCTTGAAAACGGCGCTGTAGGAAGCACAAATCCAGGCTTTACCGGATATTCCGACGGAGTGATGTATGATGGTGCCGTCTTTGAATTGGAAGCAAAGAAAGATGGTTGGATGACTATCTTCACAAAGATCAATCCCAACAAACAGTATGTAGTGTTCAAGAATACCAATGAGGGCGTAGCATACACATTGGGTGTTGCTGGAGAGGACTATAAGATTTATTATACTCTTCCCGGCATAGATGGTATAGTTGACTTGGATGCTGCAGATGCAGACAAGTATTTCCTGCATAAGAGCGGCGATATGCGCCCTACAAATCCTTACGTGGCTGCCGGAATGGACTCAGCTCCTGTTGAAAGCACAGGTTTCCTTGCTTTTCCGGTAGAAGCAAACAATAAGTATTATGTTTCTGCACTCGGGTCTAAGGCTTCCATGGGAGGTTTCGTTTATACTGAAACTGAGCCGACTGTAACATTCCGCGCAACTGAAGATTTCCCCGAAGTATCGTTTGGTGAAGGTTCTGCAGTTGAGACTGTAGCAACAGCTATAGACGTAAATGCACCGCTTTATAATGCTCAGGGTGTTCGTGTCAATGCTGACGCCAAGGGCCTACTCATCCAGAATGGTAAGAAATTCATCCGCAAGTAAGAATCAAGGATCAATGATCAATTCATAATTGCAAATGACTCTGCAATCAAAAGGCGACTTCTTTCCGGAAGCCGCCTTTATTCTATTCAGATAAAAAACTACTAAAGAAGCTCCTCCGCATGAGGAGAATAGGATTATTGATTTTGTATAAACTTGACAGTGTGACTGCCCTGCCGCACGATGTAGATGCCTTTGGGGAACAGTTCCTTATTGTGGCCCATTCACATTCTTGAAAAGACACCAAGGTTATATTGTATATCGCAAAATTAATTAAAAATATTGTAATATGAAAAATAATTGGTAGTTAATGAAACCGCCTTTTTATTTGGATGCTAACCGATATTTCATTATCTTTGTGGAAAAGTTTGAGACCATGGAAGAAATGAGATACCCCATCGGAATGCAGACTTTCTCGAAAATAATCGAGGATGGATATGCCTATGTAGATAAAACCAGATATATAAAACCTCTGCTGAGGCAGGGACAATTTATTTTTCTGAGCCGTCCAAGACGGTTTGGAAAAAGTTTACTGCTATCCACATTAGAAGCATATTTCGAGGGAAGACGGGATCTCTTCAAGGGGCTTGCAGCTGACAGAATGGACCTTGACTGGACTCCATCTCCAGTGCTGCGCTTCGATTTTAATTCCGAAAACTACAGTCTCGATAATGGTCTTGAGCTTCATCTGGACACTCTTCTTCGGAGCCATGAGAGAATCTTCGGACGCCCCCCAGAGGATATATCTCCATCTCAACGGTTTAGACACCTTATTGAAACGGCCTATTTTCAGACGGGGCGCCGAGTCGTAGTTCTAATCGATGAGTATGACAAACCATTACTTGAAATAGAAGACAACAAGAAGCTATTCGAAAGAAATCAAAGCATCCTCAAAAGTTTCTTTGGCAATTTAAAGAGCATGGACGAATACATCAGGTTCGCCTTCATTACCGGAGTAGCTCGTTTCAGCAAAGTCAGTATCTTCAGCGACCTAAATAACCTTGATGATATTTCCCTTGACAATGCCTTTGCCGATATCTGCGGTTGGAGTGAAGATGAGCTTCTTGAAAACTTTCGTCCCGGTATTGAAGCGCTGGCGGAGGAACGGGAAGAGGCATTCGATACAACCCTTCTCGAGATGCGTGATTTCTACGACGGCTATCTCTTCACCCTCAAAGGTTCAAGACTCTACAATCCATTCAGCGTTTTGAAGGCCTTGAAGAAAAAGGAAATTGACCCTTATTGGTTTGACAGCGCTACGCCAACCTTTCTTGCAAGACGCATAAAGGCTCTTGGTACGTTCCCTCCCGACATCAACGGCAAAATGTGTACTCGGGACGAACTTATTGCCGTCGGCCTTAATGACCGGAATCCGATTCCCCTTATGTTCCAGACCGGCTACTTGACCATATCTGACTACAATAAGGATATGAAGCTCTACGAACTGAGGTTTCCAAACCGCGAGGTGGAGATCGGGTTCTACAAGCAGCTTCTCCCCATATACGCCCCTGAAGTCGATGATCCCTTCACTCCACCATGGCTACAAGGGACGAAGTGATCTCGAAGTTTTCACCAGTAAATACATCTATGTATTTGAATTTAAATACAACCACTCAGTCCGGGAAGCTATGGACCAAATATTATCACGTGACTATGCCGGTCGCTATGCAATGGATCGACGAAAAGTCTATCTTATTGCCGCTAATTATAATGAATCTAACAAAGGGAGGGGATTGGAGTTTGAAATAAAGAAGATATAGATGAAGATAAACGAGATTTTTAAGGTGATTCTTGCCGGAATTTCTGTCTGGATTTATTCATTGACAGCAATTGCTGCGGATAAGCCTTGGAGCCATGGCGATCTACGGGTCTCTGACAATGGACTCTATCTACAGCACGAGGATGGCACCCCATTCTTTTGGCTGGGAGATACGGGATGGCTTCTCCCGCAGCGGCTTGACCGCGATGAAGCACAGCATTACCTCGAGCAGTCGGCCCGCGAGGGATACAATGTAGTGCAAATCCAGGTCATCAATGGAGTCCCTTCATTCAACCGCTACGGCAAGATGTCGCATCCCGATGGTTGGAATCTTGAGGCGGCCTCTAAACAGGGAGAATACGGCTACTGGGAGCATATGGACCATATTGTGGATACAGCAGAGCGAAACGGTATCTACATCGGGATGGTCTGCATCTGGGGAGGACTTGTCAAATCGGGACTTATGGATGAGGCGCAAGCAAAGACTTATGGTGAGTTTTTGGCCAACAGATACAAAGATAAAAAGAATATCATATGGATAATCGGCGGTGACATACAGGGTGATGTCAAGACCAAAGTGTGGGATGCTCTTGCCAAGAGCATTAAAGCTAATGCCCCCCATCACCTTATGACTTTTCATCCACGTGGGCGCACAACGTCTGCACGTTGGTTTGCTGACCGTGACTGGCTGGACCTACATATGTTTCAAAGCGGACATCGCCGCTACAATCAGCGGATGGGAAACAAGGACTATCCTATCCCTGATGGCACGGAAGAAGACTCTTGGATGTATGTGGACTCTGTGCGAAAGCATCTGCCTATAAAACCGGTTCTTGATGGCGAGCCAAGTTATGAGAATATTCCTCAAGGCCTTCATGGCGCAGACGAACCGGTATGGACAGATAAGGATGTGCGCCGCTATGCATATTGGTCGGTATTTGCCGGCTCATGTGGCCATACGTATGGACATAACAATATAATGCAGTTTATCCGACCGGGGCTCTCAGGAGCCTATTTCGCCAACGGAATTGAGAAACCATGGTATGTAGCCATCGACGACCCGGGAAGGCGCCAGATGAAGTATCTCAAGCGCCTGATGCTTGCTTTCCCATACTTTGATAGGGTAGGAGACCAAAGCCTCATAATTGACAATGGCGAAAAATATGACCGCATCATCGCTACCCGAGGCAACGACTACCTGCTTGCCTACAATCACACCGGCCGCGAGATGAAAATAGCTCTCAGCAAGATATCCGGTAAGGAAAAAAATCTTTGGGCGATGGATCCTGCAGACGGTTCTCTTGAATATCTTGGCAAGACTTCAGACAAGGTGTTCTCCTATAAGCCCGAAGCGGGGAAAGACGTGGTGTTTATTGCTGTCGACTCCCATCGGAGGTATCTTGCCCCGGATATGAAGGAGATACCGGAAAACAAAAATATAGAGGTCAAGGATCTCACTGAATGAGACAACTTAACAACCTCACAACTCAACAACCTCACAACTTCACAACCCCAAAATGAAAATACTTATACTTGGAGCCGGCAAGATGGGCTCATTCTTTTGTGATCTTCTCAGTTTCGACCATGAAGTGGCTATATATGATCCCAATCCGGAGCATCTGAAGTTTACTTTCAATGTGCAGCGTTTTATGAAGCCTGAAGAGGCTGCAGACTTTAATCCGGATTTAGTGATAAATGCAGCTACGGTGAAATACACCATAGAGGCTTTTGAAAAGATACTTCCTTACATACCAAAGACGGCAATTCTAAGTGACATTGCCAGTGTTAAGACCGGATTGCCGGAGTTTTATGCTGAGAAGGGATTCCGCTTTGTCTCGACCCACCCTATGTTTGGCCCTACATTTGCATCTCTCAGCAACCTTGCGCACGAGAATGCCATCATCATCAAGGAGGGAGACGAAGAAGGGCGCGAATTTTTCCGCGCCCTATATAAGAAACTTCGTCTGCATATCGAAGATTATACCTTCGCCGAGCATGACGAGACAATAGCTTATTCCCTTTCTATCCCATTCACTTCTACGCTGGTATTCGGTAGCGTAATGAAGCATCAGGATGCTCCAGGCACGACGTTCAAGCGCCATATGGCGATAGCGCATGGTCTGATGGGAGAAGACGATTTTCTGCTGACAGAAATCCTCTTCAACCCCCATACATCGGGCCAACTCGACCGTATACAGGAAAACCTGACTGAGCTCAAGACCATAATAGACCGTCGCGATTCGTCGGCAATGAAGATTTTCCTTGACCGGGTACGGAAAAACCTGTTGTAATTATCCGTCCTGGCTGACTTACGGTCTGTAAGTCGCTGCATTATTTCTCTACGATTTCTCCACGCAGGGTTGCAGAAGAGGCATCTGTAACCCTGACTCGTATGAAATCGCCAGGCTTATATCCCATCCGAGGGAAGACCACTACTTTATTTTGAGAAGTGCGTCCGAAAAGCTCTTCGGAGCTACGTTTGGATGTCCCTTCCACAAGCACTTCGAATTCCTTACCTACATCCCGGCGATTAGACTCCAAGCTAAGCTCATTCTGAAGGGCTATCATACGGTTGAGACGCTCTACTTTCACTTCTTCCGGCACATTGTCGGGTAGATGTTGAGAAGCAAAGGTGCCGGGGCGTTCGGAATACTTGAACATGAAGGCGCTGTCGAAGCCCGCTTCTCTCATAAGCGAAAGGGTCTCCTGAAAATCTTCTTCCGTCTCATTGTGGAAGCCGGTGAACATATCCGTAGAAATACCGGCTTCCGGCAGTATACGGCGTATGGCCGCTATGCGGTCCATATACCATTCACGGGTGTATTTCCTATTCATGGCCTTCAATACGCTGTTGCTTCCGCTCTGCACGGGCAGATGGATATGTCGAGCTATATTGGGATAAGCTGCCATGACTTCGAGAGTCTCGTCGCTCATATCCTTAGGGTGTGAGGTGGTGAAGCGGATACGCATGTCCGGGGCCGCTTCAGCTACCTTCTTCAGCAGAGCCGGGAAGGTCACTTTGTCAGCATCCTCTTTCCCGAACGAGTAGGAATTCACATTCTGGCCGAGCAGCGTCACTTCCTTGAAACCGCGCTCCCGAAGGTCGGCAAGTTCGCGGAGGATGCTCTCGGGTTCGCGTGAACGTTCGCGTCCGCGGGTGTAGGGCACGATGCAGTATGAGCAGAAGTTGTTGCATCCCCTCATTATTGAAATGAAACCGCTTACTCCTGCGCTTCCTATCCTGCGTGGCAATATGTCGCGGTAAGTCTCAGTAAGGCTGAGTTCAATGTCCATGGCCTTCTCTCCGGCTTCTGCGGATGCAAAGAGTTCGGGGAGCTGAAGGTAGCTGTCGGGGCCTGCCACGACATCGACACCATAATCTTCAATCAGTGTCTTCTTGAGGCGTTCAGCCATGCATCCGATCACTGCTATGATTATTTTCCGTCCTGTCTTTCGCCTATAGGCCTTCCAGTGGCTTATGCGCTGATATATTTTCTGCTCGGCATTCTCGCGTATGGAGCAGGTGTTGAATATGATCGCGGAAGCCTCAGAGTCCTTCTCTGTAAGTTCATAGCCGGCCATCCCCAAAACCGACGCCACGACCTCCGAATCTGCCACGTTCATCTGGCATCCATAGGTCTCTATGCGCACTTTCGGTGAAAAAGTGCAATTTTTTATGTCCGTATGTTGAAAAACACTATCCATACTATTTGAAATTTGAAAGATAATTCCTAATTTTGTACAAAATTACAAATAAAATCTGTTTGTTACAAATGAGCATCCCTTTTATTACAGCCGAAGAGGCTGCTTCCTACATCAAAAACGGTGATAATGTGGGACTCTCAGGCTTTACAGCCTCCGGTACCCCTAAAGTTGTAACGGTAGCCCTGGCCAAGCGCGCCAAGGAACTCCATGAAAAAGGCCTCCCATTCAAGATCAATCTCTTCACTGGCGCCTCAACCAACGACCATGTCGACGGAGAGCTCTCACGTGCAGACGCAATCGCTATCCGTACTCCCTATCAGGGACACAGCGACTCGCGCAAGGCTATCAACGCCCAGTCGATAAACTATTTCGACGGCCACCTGAGCATGATGGCACAAGACATCCGCTATGGATTTTTCGGTGACATTGACGTGGCCATCATCGAGGTGACTGAGATGAGCCCCAATGGCGATGTTATCCTTGGTGCCGGTCTTGGTATGACTCCGACTCTCGCTCAGATGGCTAAGAAGATCATCTTGGAATACTCAAGCTACTACAAGACTTCTTTCCGTGGATTCCACGACAATTACGTGCCTCTTGATCCTCCTCACCGTCGTGAGATACCTATCTACAAACCTTCCGACCGCATTGGCTCCACAGTGCTTCACCTTGATCCTAAGAAGATCATCGGTGTTGTCCCGTCAAATGCATCCGAAGGCGTGAAGCCTTTCACACCCTCTGATGCGGTAACTCACCAGATAGGCGAGAATGTCTGCAACTTCCTCGTGCAGCAGCTCCGCAGCGGTATGCTTCCCAAGGAATTCCTTCCCATCCAGTCCGGTGTGGGCAACGTAGCAAATTCCGTGCTTTACGGTCTTGGAGAGAATCCGGAGATTCCACCGTTTGAGATGTATACCGAAGTGATCCAGGACGCAGTTATGACGCTTATGGAGCAGGGCCACTGTAAGTTCGCATCCACTTGTGCCATGACCTTCTCTGACGACGCTATGCTCCACTTTATGGAGAATATTGACTTCTTCCGCGACAAGATACTTCTCCGTTCCGGTGAGATTTCCAATAGCCCCGAAGTGGTGCGCCGACTCGGTGTCATCACCATGAATACTGCACTTGAGGCTGACATCTATGGCAATGTGAACTCCACTCATGTTCTCGGCACCAAGATGATGAATGGTATTGGCGGTTCGGGCGACTTCACCCGCAATGGCTATATTTCAATCTTCTCGTGCCCTTCAATCCAGAAAGGTGGCAAGATCTCTGCTATCGTGCCGATGTGCTCACACATCGACCACTCAGAGCACTCCGTAAATGTGCTTATCACAGAGCAGGGTGTGGCTGACCTCCGTGGTAAAGATCCGCGTCAGAGAGCTACTACCATCATCGAAAACTGCGTGCATCCTATGTATAAGGAAATCATGTGGGATTATCTCAAGCTCGCTAATAAGGGAGTCAAGGCCCACACTCCGCATCATCTCCACGCAGCTTTCGCACTCCATGAGACTTTCATCGACTGCGGCGATATGTCGAAGGTAGATTTTGCTAAGTATTATTGATTTTTTATAAGTCTTATAAGTCGTATAAGTTTTATAAGTCTTATAAGTTTTATAAGTCTTATAAGTTTTATAAGTCTTATAAGTTTTATAAGTCGTATAAGTTTTATAAGTCGTATAAGTTTTATAAGTCGT
>CAYSMP010000060.1:0-3375 GCA_964432215.1 uncultured Sangeribacter sp. | reverse complement strand
GTTTTATAAGTCGTATAAGTTTTATAAGTCGTATAAGTTTTATAAGTCGTATAAGTTTTATAAGTCGTATAAGGTTTATAAGTTTCTAAAGATTATAAATTGGGAGGTGAGCTTGAGGGCTTGCCTCTTTTTTTTATACCTCTTTTTTGCTTCTTTTTTTATGCTTTGGAATGCTTCCTTTTGATGTAGGCGAGGGCTTCGGGGAGCTCCGGCACTCGCAGCAATGCCAGCATTGCTACGGCAGTGAGGCTTCCAGCAGATAGTTGGATTACGAGTGAAAGTAGTGAAGTGATGTTGAGTTCATGCGAGATGTCTCCCCCCGGCACCGGCATCAACCAAATTGATATTCCACTTATCAAGGCAGCCAAAGCAAAGGGGATAAGATCAGCTATGAAATTTAGCATACGGTAGCCGGTGGCTCGCGCTGCTATGCAACCGGCTACTATCCATGTGACAATTGTCGAAGCCAATTGACCCCATACCAGGGTTTCGAGACTCATGGAAAAGACTGTAACACAAAGAGCTGCCATGGTGGCCACATCTTTCACAATTTCTACAGTGACAATTTGCTTCCCTTGTCCAAGAGCCATCATGAAGTTGCTATAGAGGGAGATGAAAACTGTGCCTATACCCCGGATACAAAGTATCTGGAAGAGAGGTATGGCTACATCCCATTTTGTTCCAAAAAGGAAGTGAAAAATGCTCGCTCCGCATGCCGCTATAATTGTCATGGCCGGAAATGCCAGTAGTGCGGAAAACCGGTCGATACGCTTCATGTAGCGGTGGAAAGTCGATATGTCGTCTTGAACTTTTGCCAGTAGGGGCACGAAGGAGGATGTAAGGATTTGCGACAGGGATGCACTACCCATTTTGCTCCACTTGTCGGCCTGATTGTAGCTTCCAAGGCGAGCAAGCGAGTACCACTTTCCGATGACAAAAGGATAGATATTCAGGAAAAGAGTATTGAAAAACTGCGATATGAATACGCTCACGCCGATGTGGCGAATATCGCGCAAAGATCCGGTCGAGAAAACTATTTTCGGTGTCCAGTGTCCTGTCATCCAAAGCCATCCGCTCTTAAGGCCTGCAAGCGCTACCGATTGCCACACAATCGCCCATGCTCCGAAACCGGAGTAGGCGAGAGTGATGCCAAGGCAAGCGGAAATAGAGAGTGCAAAGAGGTCGGCTATGGCTATTTGCTTCACATCCATACGTTTCATCAGCCGATTGGTCTGCACTATTCCAAGCCCAGTCAAGACAAAGGTCAGAAATAGCACGCGGCTCATAGCCGTAAGCTGAGGGGCTCTGAAGAATTCCGCGATCCATGGCGCGCAAAGATAGAGGATGGCATATATGACGACGCTGACGCTGAGGTTGAACCAAAAGACAGTGCTATAGTCATCCTCGTCAGGATCTTTCTTTTGCAAGAGAGCTGATCCGAATCCTGAGTCGACGAAAAGAATTGCAAACGCTTGAAATACTGTAAGGACTCCGACAAGGCCGAAGTCCTCTTTACTCAACAAGTTGGCAAGTACTATGCCGCTTAGTCCGTAGAGTACTTGAGTGGCTATGCGGTCGATAGTGTTCCACTTAAGAGTGCCTGCAGTTCGCTCCTTAAGTTCGCTCATTAGTCGGATTCCAGTGGAAATAGTTTGCCTCCACCTTTCTTGTCGATCTTGGGCATGCCTTTGTAGTAGATCTTGGTGTTGCCGATGCCGCGCACCTTAAGTTCTTCAGTAGGCCAACAGCCTATCGATCCTTGTCCGAGCATCTTGCAGTTGACAGTGACAGCCTCAAGGCAGTCAGCCTGAATGGTGCCGTTGCCAAGCATCGTGAAGTTGGCAGTCTGGCAGTGTCCGGAGATAGAGATAGTGCCATTGCCTGATTTTATAGAGGCACCTATCTTAGTAGCACGGATATTATCCGCCACTATCGACCCATTACCCATCACCGAAAGGTCGAGATTGCTTCCCGGCGCTACTGATTTCAGTGTCAGTGTAGATTCAGCCGAAAGCGATGCGTTTTCAAGGAAATCGGAATATACGTAGAGGGTCGGGAGTTCCGGATCATCTACATAGAGAGTCTCTACCTGTATGCGAAGTTTATTGCCTTTATGGGTGATGATGAAGGCTTTCGCATATTTCTGGTCTCCCTCATATGTCACGCGGCTCGGAGAGCCGTCGGCCCCTACATATACGACATTGACGTTGTCGTCGACCGACACTTTGCTGAACTGCCCTACCGGCAGGGTAAACTGTTTGGCACTCATCTGCAGTGCACCTGTAAGCACTGCCAGAATCATCAGAATTTTAATCTTCATAACCTTAAAATAATGAAGTTGTTAAAACTTATTTACGAATTGAAATTTACTATGAAGAGTTAAACCAAAGATTTTTTTATTAATCTTCCGCCATCTTTTGGGCATATTTTTCATCTTTCATCAGTCACGAAGCCCGCATCGCTCCTTCTTCAAGATAAAAAATCTGCTCAAAAACCTGACGAAATCTTAATAAAAAAATAAGTTTAAACAACTTCAATTCATCAAAAGAAGCGTTCTTCTATTTCTAATAACAAATTTTCGAGTTCTTCTTCTGTCTCTGCACGCAAAAGCCTTATGCGTGTCTCCCTAAAGTCTGGGATGCCTTTCAGGAGTGGTGTGGAAGCCAAATGCCTTCTGACGTGAAGTATCCCTCGGTATTCATCAATCCTATCGATCGATTCCCGTATCTGCCTACGCAGCAGGGCGAATTTCTCCTCGTTGGTGATCACCGGCAGATATCCGGTCTGAAGATACTCTTTCACCTCTCTGAATATCCACGGGGCGCCGAAACTGGCACGTCCGATCATCACCCCGTCTACACCATAAGTATCGAATGCGTTTTTTGCTTGTTCGGCAGTCTTGATATCGCCGTTGCCAATGATCGGTATCTCCATCCTGGGATTGGCTTTCACTTCTCCGATAAGGGTCCAGTCGGCCTCACCGGTATACATCTGCGAACGTGTGCGGCCATGGATTGTCAGTGCCTTTATGCCGCAGTCTTGCAGACGAGGCGCCAGGTCGGTGATAATCTTATTCTCACAGTCCCATCCGAGTCGAGTTTTGACGGTCACGGGTATATCCACAGCGTCTACAACGGCCTTAGTGATGGCGAGCATCTTTTCAGGATTTCGAAGCATACCAGCCCCTGCTCCTTTGGCTGCGACCTTCTTCACCGGGCATCCGAAGTTTATGTCGAGGATGTCAGGATGTGCTTGCTCCACCATTTTGGCTGCCTCTACCATAGCCTCCGGCTCGCGGCCGTAGATCTGGATGGCTACCGGTCGCTCGCGGTCGTCGATGGTCAGTTTGCGTGTGGTGGAATTGATATTGCGCAC
>CAYSMP010000059.1:0-19890 GCA_964432215.1 uncultured Sangeribacter sp. | reverse complement strand
TTCAGGGGACTTTTACCTACAGTGTGCCAGATGATGTCCGCGATATGGTGGGCATAGGCACTCGTGTGCTTGTGCAATTCGGGCGTAAGAAATACTATACGGCCATCGTGGCGGGTATTGACCAGACTCTTCCGAAGAACTACGAAGTTAAGGAGATTATGGCCGTTCTCGATCCTCATCCGGCACTTCGATATCCTCAGCTTAAATTCTGGGAGTGGATTGCCGACTATTATCTCTGCACGGTGGGGGAGGTGATGAAAGCAGCTCTTCCTACAGGCTTGAAGATAGAGAGCGAGAGTGTGGTGACGCTTAATCCGGAGTTTGATATGGATGAGGGAATCAGGCTTACTGAGCGGCAGTCGGGTATCATTGCGGCACTTCAGCATTCAGGCAAGGATTCTCTGTCTGGACTTGAAAAGACACTCGGCATCAAGAATGTCGCACCACATGTCAATGCCCTTCTTGCGGCCGGGGTGGTGAGAGTCGATGAGAAGGTGGTGGAAAAATATCGCCCTAAGACTGTCACAAAGGTGAGGCTTAATTGCGACCGTAATGATGAAGATAGATTGCATTTATTTTTCGATCAGACGAAAAGGAGCCAGCAGCAACAGTCTCTTCTCCTTGCCTACCTCGACATGTCTAAGTTTATTGTTAAGGGGGAGGAGGTGCGTGATGTGGAGCGTGATGTCCTTCTGAAGGCAGCGGGAGTCTCACCGGCTGTGCTAAAAGGTGTGGTAGATAAGGGTATTCTTGAGGTTTATAAAGATAAGATCAATCGTTTTGCATCGGGCAAGGACAAGAAGATTATGCTTCCGGAGCTTTCTCCTGCACAGACGGAGGCGGCCAAACAGATCAGAGAGTCGTTTCGCGACCATGCGATAACTCTTCTGCATGGAGTGACCGGATCAGGTAAAACTGAGATTTACTGCGATCTTATTAATGAGGTTTTGCAGCAGGGAAGTCAGGTGCTTTATTTAGTGCCGGAGATATCGCTTACCACTCAGTTGACCGATCGACTGAAAAAAGTGTTCGGCGACAGATTGCTCATCTACCATTCCAAATTTTCCGATAGTGAAAGAGTCGACATATGGAATCGACTGCTTACTACAAATGAACCATTGGTGGTTCTTGGAGTTCGAAGTTCCGTTTTTCTACCGTTTTCCCGCCTTGGATTGGTAGTGGTAGATGAAGAGCACGAAGCATCCTACAAGCAATATGATCCGGCTCCTCGATATAACGCGCGCGATGCCGCTACAGTATTGGCTTCGATGCATGGAGCGAAGACTCTCTTTGGGAGCGCAACCCCATCAATTGAAACTTATTGGAAGGCATCGAGTGGCAAATTCGGACTTGTGACTCTATCGGAGCGTTATGAAGGTGCAACTCTTCCGGAGGTGGAAGTGATTGACATGCGTCTTATGCGGAAACAAAAGAATGTAAAAGGGATCATATCAGGTCCCCTACGGGTTGCTACGAGGGATGCGCTTGATTCAGGATGGCAGGCCATAATGTTTCAGAACCGCAGGGGATTTGCTCCGGTGATTGTATGCCACACGTGCGGTTGGAGTCCGAAGTGTCCCAATTGTGACGTGAGCCTGGTCTATCACAAAGGTATTAAGTTGCTAAGATGTCATTATTGTGGCTATACGCAGACGCTTCCCGATCTTTGTCCGGCTTGTGAGGAGAATACTCTGGAGAAATACGGTTATGGTACGGAGCGAATTGCTGAGGAAGTGATTGAGGAGTTTCCTGATAAGAAGGTGTCGCGTATGGATCTTGACACCACTCGAAACAAACAGTCGTATCAGGAACTGATTGAGGAGTTTGCTGAGCATCGTACCGATATTTTGGTGGGCACTCAGATGGTATCGAAAGGTCTTGATTTCGAAAAGGTTAAGATAGTCGGGGTGCTTAATGCCGATACTCTTCTGAATTTTCCCGATTTCCGGAGTAATGAGCGGGCATTCAACATGCTTGAGCAGGTGGCGGGGCGTGCGGGCCGGCGTCAGGAACAAGGTAAGGTCCTTATCCAGACTACTAAAGCTGACGAGAGGATACTTCAGCATGTTAAGAATCATGACTATCAGACATATTATAGAGAAGAACTTGAGGAGCGTCATAAATATGCCTATCCTCCGTTTACAAAGATAATCAATGTCTATGTCCGCAATAAGGATGCAGCGACCTGCGATGCCGCGGCCGTCATGCTTGCGATGGAGTTGAGGAAAGTTTTCGGATCTCGTGTGCTTGGACCCGAAAAACCCTTCGTTTCGCGAGTCAATACCTGGTATATTCAGCAGATAATGCTGAAGGTTGAGTCCGGTGCCTCCATGAAAAAGGTTAAGGCACTTCTTCGTGGAGTCTATGAGCAACTTGCTCCTTCTCCCCAGATTAAATCCTCACAAATCCACTACGACGTAGATCCTGTATAATTTTTTTCATCATATATTTGGTGATATGGGATTTTTTTGCTTACTTTGTATTTGAAGACATCCGCAAGATGTCTTGTTAGGAATTATCTATAATAACAACTGCCTAATTTTTTAGATTATGAGGAAATTATATTTTTTAATTATCCTTATCACATCGATACTTGCATGCGGTATGATGACATCGTGTGATAAAGACAAGGATGAAATGTCAGGTGTGTATGGCTATGTAAAAGAAGACAACAAAGGTAGCTGCTATAATTTCATCAATAATAATACCGTGGTTTTTTATTCGAATGCTACTCTAACCTATACTGCAGAATCCTACATTGGTAAGAGCTGGTGGAGTGCTACCGATAAAGGTGAAATCTATACATACACGTTTGAAGACAATAAGATTTATATTCCTCAGCAAGGAACTAAGGGCATTATCCTGACTAAATCAGGGGATATGCTGATAGAGGAAATTACCTATAAAGAATACATTAAAAATCTAAAACCTTAATTCTAAAGTTATTTAAGGTATTTATTGCTGGCTCGTCCAATTAACCCTTGGATGAGCCTCCTTTTTTAATATTGTTGCTTTCTCTACTTTCTCTATGAGCGTCATAATCCCGATGAGGAGCGTAAATTTATACGATGGATTAGAGAATGATACTGACTGTTGTTCCTTTTCCGGGTTGTGACTGGATACGGATGTCGCCGCCGTGCTTGAGAATGATTTGGCGGCTGATAGCAAGTCCAACGCCGCTTCCTTTAGGTTTAGTAGTGAAGAAGGGGGTGAAGAGAGAATCCATGACGTTTTGGGGAATCCCAGTGCCGTTGTCTGTGACAGTCATGTAGGGTCTTGAATCAGAAATTGATAGCACTACTTTGACAATTCCTCTATCTGGAGAAAGAGCGTCCAATGCATTTCGAAGAAGATTTATCATCACTTGATTCATTAATGAAGTATCGATGGTAAGAGTCATATCTTCCGGAATTGTATAGGATACGATTTCCTCCGAGAGACCTCGGTGAGCAAGTTCTGCATTATAAAGCTTTTTCAACGAATTGAAATAATCTCCAGCCCTAACTTCTTTAAGTTTCGGTTCCGGCAGATGCGTCAGATTGTAGTATGAATCAAGAAACTTCCTAATTCCTTCTGCTTGCGAATGCATCAGACCGGAAGCTTCCACAAACGCTTTGCCTTGATACCGTTCCGGATGAGTCTGCATGTCGGCTGAAATAGCCACAATTGGAGTAATGCCATTGCGCATTTCATGAGTCATTATCTTCAGCACTCTATCGTAGTATAATTTTCGTGTCTGCAATTCACGCATATTTTCGCTATAGATATCGGATATCTGATTCATTGAATCTGACATTTTTTGCAGCTCATGGTCTCCTCCAGCTTCCACCCGCATAGTAGTATCGTTCATCTCAAGTGCTTTGACAAACGCCGACATTAGTCCGATAAGCTTAGATTGCAGGTGAAATAGAGCGGCTATGCATGCAGCCACAGCAATGATAATCAGGCAGCCTTGTGGCCACCATCCATAGGCAAACAGCCAAGTCGCTAAGGAGGTACCTATGATGATGCCGGCAATCAACAATGCAATATTAAAACGGAATCTTCTCATTTTTTAAGAAGATTGTAGAGAGTCTGTCGGTTTACTCCGAGTTGCTGGGCTGCCGCCGAGAGGTTTCCTCCGCAACTGTCGATGACACTTCTGACATGGCGCATCTTCACCTCATCGAGAGTGAGAGTGAGGCGTTCGGTTTCTACCTCTTCCAGTTGGGTTGCTCTTTTAGCAGCCTCTTTATTCTGATGTATTTGTCGATTCTTGGCGATAGCCTTCTGCAATTTTTCTATAAGTTGATCATTGTCCCAGGGTTTTGTGATAAAATCTTCCGCCCCAAGTTTCATGGCCCTTACTGCTATATCAATGTCGCCGAATGCAGTTATGACTACTATAGCCGGAGGATTAGGAAGACCTTTAAGTCGTTCAAGCCAAAAAAGTCCATCATTGCAGTCAAGGGCAGTGTTGGCATAATTCATATCAAGGAGTACGGCGTCATAGCTACCGGGAGATGAGAGGGTAGCAATCATAGTAGGATTCTCAATCGCCTCCACCTCCTCAAATTCATCATTAAGCAGCAGTTTCAGGGTAGCCCTTACTGCAGGATTATCATCTATTATAAGTAGTCGTTCTTTCATCAATCGTTTATTTTGTCAATGCAAAGATAAACTCTTTTTGACTAAGTTCCAAATAAAAGTCGCTTTGACGTGTCTAAAAAATCGACACTGTGTCGAATATTTAGACAAAATGCATGCGTAGAATTCGATTTCTGGGGCTATTTTTGGAGGATGGACAGTTAGTCAGTAATTTTGCTGGCGTAAACGACAAAACAAACAAATCGAAATGAAACATGCATCAGCTATATTGACTATTCTATCATGTCTGATTCCTTTGCCTGGCCTGCTCGCTCAGGATTTTCATCAGGAAGCACCCATGACTCTTCACGATTGTCTGGTCTATGCCAGAGAGCATGCTCACTCCAACCGAATCAACCGGCTTGTGTCTGAAGCAGCTACTGCAGACAAAAGAATCAGTGCCTCCGATCTCATGCCATATATAGGACTTGGAAGCAACGGTAGCCTAAGTTTTGGCCGTAACATTGATCCGGAGACAAACACTTACGATAACAAAAAGACACTCAGCACGGGGTTTGGTCTTGAAATGTCGCTACCTCTTTTCGACGGATTAGTGCGTATCAACAACCTCAAGGCACTGAAGGCTGCCGAACTCAGAAAGAAGAAGTCCCGGCTTGTAGAGGAAGACCGCATCTCACTCGAAGTGATAAAGGGATTCTACAATATCTCTTATTGTTGCGCTATGGTAGAGCAGATGGAGAGTCTATTGAGGCGTGATTCTGCTGACCTTGCAGCAGCCCGACGTTCATTGGAACTTGGTACCAAAAGTGGCGCTGACGTCGCAGAACTTGAAGCCATTGTAGCCGCCGACTTCTATGAACTTACCAATCAACGCAACCTTTTGAAGAAAGCTGATTTGTCACTTCGTACTTCAATGGGTATGCCACTTTCGGATACTCTTTTGCTGATAGAAGATCAACAAAAACATGAGTGGAAAATGATGCCAAACCATATTCTTCCGGAAATAGAGGAAGCACAGATGGCCGTCAGAGAAAGTAGAATGTATCTTAGAGTAGCTAAGGGAGGGTATTCTCCGCGGATCTCTTTTAACGCTGGAATATCCACTTCTTATTTCCGAATGATGGGAATGCAAACGGAGTTTCCTTCGTTTGCCCGACAATTTCGTGACAATATGGGTGAATACTTAGGATTTTCTTTCTCTTTCCCGATATTCGACGGCTTTGCAACTCGCAACCGAGTAAAAAAAGCAACCATTCAGTTGCGAGAAAGTGAGCTTCGTCTTGAACAGACAAAATATCAAATAGACCAATCTACAGAAGAGGCTCGACTTGACCACGAGTCGGCTATTGAGGAACTCGCGGCTGCCTCGAGCCGGCTTGAAGCTGAACAACTTGCCTACAAGGCAATGCGTAGGAAATATGAATTAGGGGCCGTTTCAGCAATCGAACTCTATACTTCTTCCTCAAAACTTGCCCAAGCTGAAGCAAACCTGACTGGAAAAAAGATACAAAGGATAATTGCGGAGATTACGTTCAGATATTATCAGGGCTATCCGATCATCTAAGACTTATAAATTTTATATGTCTGATTTGCAACTCAACAACTTTACAACTCAACATCACAAAATGGATACAGAAATAAAGCAACGAAATCCCCGCCTCCGGAAATACGCTATCCCGGCAGTACTGGTCATTGCAGTGACGATTGCAATAATATGGGCTTTTACAGCTTCGCGGACAACCAGCTATAAGACTGACTTTCGCAATCTTATGGTGCGTGAAGTGACGGAAGGTGAATTTAATGACTATGTTCACCTATCAGGAAAGGTGGAGACTGGTGTGATAGTGCAGGTGTCTGCGCTTGAAACCGGTATAGTTGAGCAGAAGTTTTTGGAGGAAGGTGCAATGGTAAATGAAGGCGATGTGATCCTTACCCTCCGCAATCCACTCCTGCGTCAGCAGATACTCGATTCTGAATCACAGTTGGCTGAACGCCAGAATATGCTTCGAGATACAGAGCTTGCAATGGAAAAGGAGCGTCTGCAGGTGAAACGCGACATCCTTGCAGCCCGTACAGAACTAAACCGTAAGAGTCGAGTAGCAGAGCAGCAGAAGTCTCTTCTTGACGAGAATCTGACCTCTCGTGAACAATATCTGACAGCAAAAGAGGATTATGAATTAGCCAAGGAAAATCTAAAGCTTCTTGAAGACCGACTTCGTCAGGATTCCCTCTATAGGTCGGTTCAAGTAGCAATGATGCGCGAAAGTCTTCATAACATGCAGGAAAACTTTATGCTTGTGCGCCAAAGAGCAGATAATCTGAACGTCAGGGCGACGCATAGTGGTCAACTTGGTAGTTTGACAGCAGAAATAGGGCAGAATATTTCTTCCGGTCAACAGGTAGGGCAGATCAATATCCTTGACAATTATAAACTGACAGTTCAAATTGACGAGCACTACATCGATCGTATAGAACGGGGTCTAACCGGCAAGGCGAGCCGACAGGGGAAGGAGTTCGAAGTAGAAGTGGCAAAAGTTTATCCGGAAGTTGTCAATGGTCAGTTCAAGGCAGATCTTGCTATTACCGGCATAGTCCCCGAAAAGCCGAGGGTTGGACAGTCTTATCCGCTTGACATACAACTCGGGAGCCCGGTGAAAGCAATTATGATAGACAAGGGTTCTTTTTTTCAGAGCTCAGGAGGAAAATATGTCTATGTGGTGGCTGCAGACGGCAAGAGTGCAGAGAAACGTGAAGTGAAGCTTGGAAGACGCAACCCTCAATACTACGAAGTGCTTGAAGGACTCTATCCGGGCGAGAAGGTGATAGTAAGTTCCTACAACGACTTCGGGGAAGCTGACGAGATAAAGATCCAAGATTAATTCATAATGCATAATTCAGAATTCACGATGCATAATGCTTAATGCTTATTTAAAACCACACAATTTCACAATCTAATAATTAAAAAATTATGAACATTCAAATTGAAAACATTATGAAGATATTCCGGTCTGAGACAGTACAGACCGTAGCGCTCAACAAAGTGTCACTTGCCATCAACGACGGCGAATTCGTAGCTATCATGGGTCCTTCGGGATGTGGCAAGTCAACTTTACTCAATATACTCGGTCTGCTTGACAATCCTACCTCCGGCAGTTATAAGCTGGATGGAAAGGAGGTTGGCAACCTTAAGGAGAGCGGACGAACTGAATACCGTAAAGGTCGAATAGGGTTTATCTTCCAATCATTCAACCTTATTGATACGATGACGGTGAGGGATAACGTGATGCTTCCGCTCAACAATCTGCCATTGTCTCGCGACGAGAAAAATAAACGTGTGGATGAGGCTCTTAATAGAATGGGTATCGCTCACCGAGGAAAGCATTATCCTTCTCAATTGTCGGGTGGACAACAGCAACGTGCTGCTATAGCGCGGGCAATAGTAGGACGGCCAGGTTTGATCCTCGCCGACGAGCCAACAGGCAATCTTGACTCCAAGAACGGTTCGGAGGTAATGGAGCTTCTCAGTGAACTTCACAAGGAGGGGGCAACTATAGTAATGGTTACGCACTCCCACAGGGATGCTACCGTCGCCGACCGGATTATAAACCTCTACGACGGCCAGATAGTCGATAACCTTCAAATGATCTGACGCTATGTTTAAGTTTTTTACTTCCGACCTTCGTCGGAACCTCATAAAGATACTTTGCCTGACGGTAGGTCTTGCTGTTGGATTTCTGCTCGTTGCAAAAATATATTTCGAACAGAGTTATGACTCTTTCTTTCCGAATTTAGACCGACTCTACCGCCTGACTGAGAGCGTAGTTCAAAATGGAGAATTTCGTGAATATAAACATACTCCCGGTGGCTCAGCTCCAGAATTACAAAGAAATATTTCTTATATAGAAAAGGCTACCCGTTACACTAATCTCACTGATGATGCTGTGATCAAATTTGATGACGGAAGAAAGTTTGAGGTGCGATCTATTACATTGGCTGATACATGCCTTTTTGATGTGCTTTACACGCCTGTCATAGAAGGCGATCCACATGAAGTTTTGGCTATTACCGATCAAGTGATGATACCCCGTTCGCTTGCTGAGAAAATAGGAGGAGATGTAGTAGGGCAAAGGTTTTCAGTTGTAGAATGGGGGGACACCTATAAAGCATCGATAGGTGGAGTCTACGAAGATTACCCCCTTAACTCCACTATAAAAAATACCATATATCTTGCGATGCCCACGATAAGTAAATTTATGTATGATGGCAGTGAGAATCTTATCGGTAATGATAGGTATTCAAGCTATGTTCTATTGTCGGAAGGTGCCAATCCGGATGCTGTAAGCAAGCTGATGGTGGAGCATCTAAAGACCGTAATTGATGAAGACGAGGCATTTACGGTATTGGATTTCAAGATGTGGGTGCGTCCGCTGGCTGGAGCCTATGGTAAAAAAGATGATGTTAAGACCATGTCATGGATGCTTGGAATGCTGGCATTGGTAATGCTGATGTGTGCCGGACTAAACTATTTGCTTATTGTAATCGGGCAGTTGGCAGGGCGCGGTAAAGAAATGGCGATACGTAAATGCTTCGGAACGGGACGCAGGTCAATATTTATAAAAGTAATGGGGGAGAGTCTCTTCTTTCTCTTGTTGTCGCTTGGGCTTGCTATCCTTCTTGCATTTTGTTTCTCTGATTTATGCAAAGATTTGCTTGGATATACCCCGAAGGAGTTATTCTCTACTGGAAAAGTTTGGTTGGTAGAGGGAATGGTTTGTCTTGGATTACTGATTATCACAGGAATCATCCCGTCTATAATTTACAGCCGTACGCCTGTGGCTCACGCATTCCGGCCTACTATATATGGCAGAAAAGTCTGGAAGCTCGTTTTGCTTGCGGTGCAGTTCTTGGCGACTGGCATGATTATGTGTCTACTCGTTTTGATAGGTCGTCAATACAGAATGATTGGGAACATTGATATTGGAGTTGACTATGAAAACATCGCATTATTTTACCGCTATCCTATGTCATCGGAGAAGACTTCAACCATAATGAAAGAACTTAAGAAACTTCCATTCGTTGAAAATGTTGCAAGTTCGGATACTGATCCTACTGCATGGCCGAGTGGAAATAATCTATGGACAGAAGGACATCAAGATGATAATGTGAATATTGGCGATATGGAGCTTTCAAATCCTGAGCTTTTCGATGTCATGGGTATTGAATTTGTACAGGGAAGGAACTTCAGTGAGAATACTGATTCGACAATCAATGAGGTGATAGTAGATGAGCGTATGATCGATGTGCTTAAGACTTGTTTTGGCGAGACCGACAATGATATTGTGGGTAAGAAAGTTTATTTGACTGGACGTGATACTTGGAATACTCCATACACAATCGTCGGAGTAATCGGAAATGTACGTCGTGGTGGCTTTGAAAATGGTAATGAGGATAAGCGAGCCGCAGTATTCTCTCCAACAAGAAAAATACGTGGCAACGTATTCATTCGCTTTACAGAACTGACCCCCGAAAACCTTGCGGCTGCGCAGAAGGTGCTTGATGCAGTGAATGACGGAGACGAGATCTATATTACGCCCTACAAGATGAGGATTGAAGCGAAGAGCAGCAATATAAGGAAATTCGGAATGTCGGTTATGGTAGTTGGTGTGGTCATCATGATAATTGCTTTGATAGGGCTTGTTGGTTACGTAGCTGACGAGGTTAACCGCCGTGCGAAGGAAATAGCCATTAGGAAAGTAAATGGAACATCAGCTGGGAAAATCGTGCGACTATTCTGCATAGATGTTTTGAAAGTGGCTTTGCCGTCATTGTTAGTCGGAGGTGCCTTGGCAATGGTGATAGGTCAGAGATGGCTTTCGCAGTTCACCGACCGGGTATCGCTGTCTCCCTTGAGTATGGTGGGCTGCCTTATCGTATTACTTCTGTTGATAATTGGTGTTGTGATAGTAAACACTCTGAGAGTTGCCCGAAGCAATCCGGTAGACCATCTACGCTCGGAATAATATTTTCAAAAGTTTCTTACTCAATAAGTATGATGAGGGTGTCCCGATTGTTTTATGTTGTAGAGCATATTTTAAAAAAATTTGTGCGTATTTTTGAGGATGAAATATCAAAATGCAGATTAGATTATATGTTATGCAACATATTTGTGACATTTTGTCAAAAATAATTTGGAGACTGAGAAAATTTACCTTATCTTTGCACTCAGAATCTAAACAATCTTTTTACCTTAAGATTTTTTACCTGTAGAAACTCATAAATTGGGCCGGACCGTGGTGGTTAGGCCCTTTTTGCTTTTTGGTGCTTATGCAACGACGCAAAGAAAAAATCTCAGTCCTCAATTCTCTATTTTCTCTGGACAAGCATCGTAAGTCTCAATTAATTTTTGTAATTTTGCATTGTAAAAAAATACACTTATGCTTAATGACAGTTTTGACAGAGAACATCTCTGGCATCCATATACATCAACGCATGACCCTCTCCCTACGTATAAGGTTGACCATGCCGATGGATCTATTATTACTCTCGAAGATGGTAGAGAATTGATCGACGGTATGTCATCATGGTGGTGTGTCATTCATGGCTATAATCATCCGGTTTTGAATAAAGCAATCGAAAATCAGATAAGAAAGATGAGCCATGTGATGTTTGGCGGCTTGACACATGAACCTGCCATAGAACTCGGTAAACTTCTTCTTGAGATTCTTCCTCCCTCAATGAATCGTATATTCTATGCAGATTCCGGGTCGGTTGCAACTGAAGTGGCGATGAAAATGGCAGTGCAGGCTCAGAATGATCCGAAACGCACAAATTTCGCAACTATAAAGAGCGGTTATCACGGCGACACATGGAATGCTATGTCTGTCTGCGATCCGGTTACAGGGATGCATGGGGCATTCGGGCCCGCACTTCCCGTCCGTTTCTTCGCCGAAGCTCCTCAATGTGGATTCCATGATGAATGGCATCCGAAGGATTTCGAATCAATGCGCCGTATATTGGATGAACATGGCGATTCAATTTCTGCTGTTATCCTCGAGCCTATAGTTCAAGGTGCTGGTGGAATGCGATTTTATCATCCCCAATATCTCCGTGAACTTCGCAAAGACTGTGACGAAAGAGGAATCTTATTGATCTTTGATGAGATTGCAACGGGATTTGGACGCACTGGAAAACTTTTCGCATGGGAGCACGCCGGAGTGGAACCTGACATTATGCTTATTGGAAAAGCTCTGACCGCTGGATACATGACATTTTCAGCTGTCGCCACATCTGAGAAAGTGGCTGAGATGATTTCCTCCAGTGAGGCCGGATGCATTATGCACGGCCCGACTTTTATGGGAAATCCTCTGGCATGTGCCGTAGCCTTGGCAAGCGCTAAATTGCTTCTTGAGAGTCCTTGGCAAGACAGAATCAAGGAAATTGAGGCAATACTGAATGAGGAGCTCTCTCCCGCAGCTGAATTACCGTTTGTAAAGGAAGTCAGGGTGCTTGGAGGAATCGGTGTCATTGAACTGTATGAATATATCACTTGGCTTGGAGAGTTTCAGAAGATGTGTGTTGAAGAAGGTGTATGGATACGTCCGTTTGCCCACAACGCCTACCTGATGCCGCCATATCTTGCTGTTTCAGATGAGCAGGTGAGGATACTTGCGAGGAAACTAATTAAAATCCTCAGGAAGATTCACAACTATTAAGAGTTAGGGCTTGTTTTCTAAATAAAGACTTTATTACAATGGAAAATATCGAAGAAAAAATCAATATAGAGGAGCCTGCAACGCAGGCGGTAGAGAAGAAAGAAGAAACAAAGCTCAGTGTAGAAGAACGTACGGCTGAAGAATTGCGCATTACGGAAAAGGCCATTGAGATGCTTCGCACAGTCTTTGATCCGGAAATCCCTGTAAATGTATATGACCTGGGTCTCATTTACAAGATTGACTATGAAGTAGACACAAAGACACTGCACGTAGACATGACCCTAACAGCTCCGAGTTGTCCGGCCGCCGATTTCATCCTTGAAGACGTGCGTCAGAAACTCGTGAGCATCCAGGGACCGGAAAAGGTAGACCTTCGTCTTGTCTTCGATCCCGTTTGGGACCAATCTATGATGTCGGAAGAAGCAAAACTTGAACTTGGTTTCTTGTGAGAACCTATTTCCTCAGCGATTTGCACCTCGGTGCGCCCTATTTTCCCGACTCCCGTGAGTCTGAGAAGAGGGTGGTGTCTTTCCTCGACTCAATCAAGGAAGACGCGGATGCTATATATCTGCTTGGCGACATACTTGACTACTGGTATGAATACCGCTACGTTGTGCCGCGTGGATTCGTGCGTTTTTTTGGTAAACTTGCAGAATTGTCTGATGCCGGAGTGAAGATCACATGGCTGATAGGCAATCATGACATATGGATTTTTGATTATATTCCCACTGAATTGGGAGTAAGAGTGATAGATGGATCACTAATAGAGGAAATCTATGGCAAGAAAGTATATATGGCGCATGGCGATGGAGTAGGGGAGCATCCTTGGAGTTTTCGGTTCATACGCTTGATGTTCCGTTCGAAAATCTGTCAGTTCTTCTATTCTGCCATTCATCCTCGTTGGACTGTGCCATTCGCATACTCATGGAGCCGGCATAGCCGGGAGACCGGTAGAGAAGCCGGTCAGGAGTGGCATCCTCTTCTTGATCAACTTGAAAATTTCTCGCGGACCTACCTCAAAGAGCATCCCGATATCTCTCATTTCATCTATGGTCATTTGCATATTCTTAAGCAGCTAAGGATTAGCGACACGTGCGACCTTACAGTTCTGGGTGAATGGATAAAGACCTTTTCTTATGCTATTTTAGACGAGACTGGAAAGCTAACGTTACATACCCACCCGGACAGTTAGCCCAAAGACTGTCGAATCGCATCGATGACAGGAAAAAGCTTTTCTTTTGTGAGTCCCGCAGATAGTGATAGTCGCAGGCGTTCGGTGCCAGCTGCCACGGTAGGTCTACGAATAGGAAGTGCATCTATGCCCTGCTCTTGGAGGGCAGTTGCCATAGATATAGCTTTTTCAGCACTCCCTGCATGAATCGGAACTATTTGGCTACGGCTTTGGCACTCTCTTCCTGTGATTTCTTCAACTTCTTTTCGAAACCACGCCGATAACTCAAGGAGTTGTCGGCGATCTTCTTTCATTGTAAGGAGTTTCTCGATCATCAGCCGGTTCCATACTATAAGCGATGGCGGAAGAGCCGTAGAAAATATGAAACTACGCGCACAGTTGATGAAATATGATCTAAGAGACTCAGATGTCGTTATAAAAGCACCATATCCGGCCGCCGCCTTGCCAAGAGTCACTATAATAATATCTATTTCTTGGAGAAGTCCGAGTTCTTCAGCGAGACCGAGCCCTTTATCTCCGAACACTCCAAATGCATGAGCTTCATCTACGTATAGATAAGAGTTAGGATACTCCTTTTTTATTTCAACAAGTTCATTGAGAGGGGCAACATCGCCGTCCATACTGTAGACAGACTCTACGGCAATAATCACGCTCTTATATTGGGATGCTTTCTTGGCAAGTATCTTCCGAAGCATCGACATGTCGTTGTGGGCGAATCGGGCTGTATCTCCGTTTCCAAGACGTATGCCATCGATCATGGAGGCATGGATTAGTTTATCGCTCACAATGAGTGTACTTGGTATAGAAAGGGAAGAGAGTGCGCCTACGTTTGCATGATAGCCTGAGTTCATCAAGAGTGTACGTTTTCCATATAGGTCATCCAAGAATTGCTCAAGATTCTTATGGGCTGTCTGATGGCGCTGTAACAGACGGGAAGCAGAAGCTGAATTTGGAGTTGCGGCAGAAACTGCCAAGTACTCTTTTTCAAAAGTCATATATCGAGCGCCAAGCCCCATATAATCATTGCTTATCAGATCAAGTCCATTCTGCGACTTTGGAATTTTTCGCAGTCTATGCTCTGTGTCAAGTACTGATAAAATATCTTCGTATATCATTTTCAAAGCTTCTTATATCTGTCGCGAGATGTGTCAGCGATGTCTTTTTCTCTTTCCATACGCAGTTTATCTCGCTTTTTAAGGAAGAAGGCGAGCGCTACGAGCACGACAATTTCAGATCCAACTGTTAGCCAAAACCTTGTTGACTCTCCCTTTCTTAGGAGATCCATTCCAAAATAAAAGGTCATAAAAAGAAAATATGCTGCCAAAAGAGTAGGCAACCATATGTATTTGTATTTTCTCATTGCTAAATTTGTTTAGTGGAAAGAAGAGTCATTCCTCCGACTCAACTTGATAAGGAGATGAGTCAGGATCAAACAAGCCGTCGTTGAGGCGCCTGTAAATCTGGATACATGCATTGGCATCGAGAGCTGCATAGTGCTGCTGGGAGTCGGCAAGAGTTTCGCTTTCCCAGTTTGACAGACGTTGTGATTTCGAAAGTCGTTGGCCGAAAAGAATACCATATAGCTTGGAGAGACTCTTGTCGATTATATGCCAACGGGTGACGAAAGTCTGAAGTTCTATGAATCCACGAGGCTCAAAGTCATATGTCTTGTGAAGGTTACGGAAGTCGTCGTGGATAGATAGGCCAACCTTGATTTTCTCTTTGTCTTCAAGCAATTCTTTCAGCGATTCAGGCATTCCTATTTTATTTAGCCGGAAAAGAAAGCATACGTCTGGAGATGAAAGTTGAAGAAGTGCTACGTTGAAGGTCTGCCCTTTCTTGAATGATGGACGCGTCTCTGTATCAAATCCTATCAAATCAGCCTTGCGTAGTTGCATTATGGCATTGTCTACTCCCGCCGCAGTGTCAACTACGACAATAGTTCCGTTAAAATGTGCTGGAGGGAGGGTGGCAAGTTGCTGTTTTGAGATAGAAATATTCATCAGATGTTTAGGTGCTCCTATCGGCGGGAGCGGGTCAAAAGTTGAAAAACGATGCAAAGATACAATTTTTTTTTGACTTCTTCAAGAATTTTATTAACTTTGCAACTGCAAAAATGTGGAAATAAGGCTTCAAAGACTTCCTTCTACCTTTTGCACGTACTAAACTTGAAACAGTTATTAACTCAAACCAAAGCAATTATGAAGACATTCCACAAAGCTCTTCTGGTGGCCCTGGTAGCCATCTTCTCATTCGGATATGCTTCTGCAGACTTCCGTTTCGGTGTTAAGGCAGGTCTTAACTTTAACAAGCTTGATCTTAAGATCAAGAACTCACAGCAGGCAGTCGATTACCTTAAGGACTCCGGCAACCGTACCGGATGGATGGCCGGTGTGATGGCTGAATTCACAGTCCCCATTGTCAATATCGGTATGGATGCCTCTCTGCTCTATGCACGCCAGAATGTAGATGACAACAGCTTGTATGAAAATAAGAATTTTCTTGACATACCACTTAATCTTAAGTGGAAAATAGGTCTCCCGGTCGTTGGAAGATTCATTTCTCCAATCATCTATACAGGTCCGGACTTCCTGTTTGCTCTTAACAAGCATACTTTAGATGACATCAAGTCAAAAACTTGCGAAGTAGGTTGGAACGTCGGTATCGGTGTTGAACTGTTAAGACATCTTCAGATAGAGGCAGGCTACTGCTTTGGCTTGAACAACGTGGTCGAATTCACTGACAAATTTGGTGTTGGAACCGGAATCAATACATCCGATTACAAACTGAAGAAAAACTACTGGAGCCTGACAGCGGCTTATCTGTTCTAAAAAATACATTTGATGAAGAAACTTGTTTTGGCCCTAATCGCCATTTTGTGTGGCTTGGGAGCGAATGCAGAACTCCGTTGGGGCCCTACTGCAAGCGTAAATTTCAATACATTCCATTGGAAAGAGCCTCTACTTGAGACTCATCTTCGCACGAGTTTTGACGCCGGAATCATGACAGAGATCATGATTCCCGGCATTGGATTCGGTGTGGATGCCGGCCTGACTTATGGTATGCGTAGCTCAAAGGTCAATTTCGGCCAATGGGAATTATGGAAATCCGATGGCTTTGGAGATGAAAATGTCATACTTCACACCATAAATATCCCTTTTCACCTACGATTTAAATATACACGTCTTGAAGGTGTTGAAGAGACAATTGCGCCCTTGGTTTTCGCCGGTCCGGTCTTCTCTTTCAACGTTGCCAATAACTGTAAGGCTCTTGAGCAACCTGTCGGAACAGTTTCTCTTGACTTCGGACTTGGATGTGAACTATTTCAGAAATTTCAGGTGACAGTTGGCTATCTTTGGGGACTTAGTTATGCTGCTCGAACGGTCAAGCTTGAAAACCTTTCGACGCGAGCAGATGGTTTCCGCGTGAATTTGGCTTACTTCTTCTAACCGAAATTTGCATGCAGTGAAGATTGAATTTATAAAGAGAGGCGCGGAAACGCGCCTCATACTTATATTTGCCGGGTGGTCGACTGACTCCCGGTATTATAATGATTGCATAGTTGATGGCTGGGACACTGCAGTTGTCAGCGATTACCGAGACTTGTCGATGCCTAAATTGCCTCCGCAATATACTACCATCTATGTCTTTGCTTATTCGCTTGGGGTCTTCGCTGCGTCAATAATTGGGGTTGATGCAGCTGTCAGAATTGCCATTTGCGGCACTCCACTTCCAGTTTCAGACATCCATGGGATTCCGTCAGTGACATATAAAGCTACCGCTGCTGGCCTTAATAAGAGACAGCTGATGAAATTTCACATGCGTATGGCAGGTGACAAGGTTACGTATGATTGGCTTAAACAGAAGTTGCCGGAAGATGCTGATATATTCCGACTTCAGGAAGAACTTATAGCAATAGAGCAATTTCAGAAATCCAGGGGTTTTGACGGATATTATTCCTTCAATCGTGTATATCTTGCAAAGAGTGACCGCATTTTTCCATACTCTAATGTGGTGTCATACTGGACCGATCATTCGGAGACGGAAATGGTTTCACTAAATGCCTCACATGCAGTCGACCTTGGTTTCATCGTGAAAACGGTGATACCTGATTCCGCGAGCATAGGTTGTGGTTTTGATAGGGCAAAGGAAACTTATAATGATGCGGCAATAGTGCAGTCTGAAATATGTCATAAAATAGGAGAGAAGCTTGCATCTTTGCTGGTTAAGATGCGGAACAAGCCTAAATCAGTGCTTGAAATAGGGGTTGGAAACGGTCTTCTGACAAGGGAATGGAGAAAGAGCATGATGCCTCAAAGTGCCACTTATATTGACCTCCATTCGATGCCGAACTTCGGGATAGCGGAAGAAGAACGATATCTTACAATGGATGCTGAAAAATGGCTTGAGGAATCCAATGAGAAATTCGATGTCATACTAAGCGCCTCTACCATCCAGTGGTTTGCTGATCCCATAAAATTCATAGCTTCTCTTAGGAGACATCTCAACCCCGGAGGAGTCGCGATAGTATCAACATTCGTCAAAGGTAATCTGAAGGAACTTGATTCTGTGCGCCCATGCCCCTTGATTTATCGCTCAGAAGAGGAATATATGGCAGTGTCAGGAGTGGATGGTGAAACCTGGGAGAGGGAACTGGTATTTTCTTCACCAAGGGAAATGTTGATGCATATACGCAAGACAGGTGTGACTCAAAAGAGAAATAACATGTGTAAAGACATAAAAAAGGGAAGCTACGACAACGCAAAGGCATGGTCGGAACTCCCCTCTAAATTGACATACAAGCCCATGATTTTAGTTTTAGATAACCATTGATTGATCTTGACCAGATGCGTCAATTTATCTTTACGCCATATTATTCAAGAATAATTTAAAATTCTTCAGAGAAACGGGCTGATGTGAAGTGCTTTTGGAGGTAGGCTTTGAGATATTCGATTGTGTCGGCGCAGATGACGGGATCTTTGTCGAAGTGATGGTTGTAGATAACTTCGGCCAACTCTATGCCGTATTGCTTGATTGCGTAAAGGGTGAGAAGAGTGTGGTTGATTGAGCCTAACTGGCCGTTGGTGACAACTATGGTTGGAAGTTGATGGTCGCGGATATAGTCAATGGTCAAATATTCCCCTTTGAGTGGCACCATAATGCCTCCGGCCCCCTCGATTAGAACTATGTCGTAGCGAAATTCAAGAGCTTCTGTAGCCTTTTCAATCTTTTTGAAATCGATCGGTCTCTTATCGATTTTTGAAGCGAGATCTGGAGAACATGGATAGATAAATATTTCTGGTGCTGTAAGCATCTCCTTATCTTCATTTGTCATATGAATTCCCATTATCTGACGATGCACCTCAATATCTTCACTTCGTCCCACATTACCGGTCTGAATAAATTTTTGAGTGATTACACTCTTCCCTTCTTCCATATATCGCTTGGCAAGCCATCCTGTAGCCCAGCTTTTACCAACATCTGTCCCAATCCCCGTCACAAAGTATTTCATAATATTAGTTTGAATGCATAATTCATAATGCATAATCATCGGTTCTTCAATATTCATAATCAAGCCACGGCTATAAATGCCGTGGCTCAATTATTTTTTATCCTGCTAATTATGCATTATTAATTAAATATTAATAAGCGAACATCGGATAGTCGTTCATCAGTTCGTTGACTTCACTACGCACTTTTGCGATTTCATCCTCATTGTCGGCATTAGTCAATACTCGGTCAATGAGTTCGGCAATCTTTACCATGAGGTCTTCTTTTGCTCCGCGGGTTGTGATTGCTGCTGTGCCGAAACGAAGGCCGGAGGTGAGGAATGGGCTGCGGCTGTCATAGGGCACCATGTTCTTATTTGCAGTAATGTCGGCCTCCACAAGCACACGCTCTGCCTTCTTTCCGCTCATGTCTGGGAATTTTGTACGGAGATCAACGAGCATACAGTGATTGTCTGTACCATCAGATATGATCTTATAGCCACGCTTTGAAAGCTCCTCTGCAAGCACCTTGGCATTCTTCTGCACCTGAAGGGCATACTCTTTCCATTCCGGCTGAAGCGCCTCTCCGAATGCTACAGCTTTTGCAGCGATGACATGTTCGAGTGGACCTCCCTGGACTCCGGGGAAGACAGCACTGTCAAGAAGTGCCGACATTTTCTTGATTTCCCCCTTAGGTGTCTTTTTGCCCCAGGGGTTGTCGAAGTCTTTACCCATGAGTATCATACCGCCACGTGGCCCACGGAGAGTCTTATGAGTGGTAGTAGTGACGATGTGGGCATGCTTCACTGGATTCTCAAGCAAACCTGCAGCAATGAGTCCGGCAGGATGAGCCATATCTACCATGAAAATTGCCCCAATTTCATCAGCAAGTTTGCGGATGCGTGCATAG
>CAYSMP010000058.1:0-20034 GCA_964432215.1 uncultured Sangeribacter sp. | reverse complement strand
CTTTCTTCCCTGAAAACGATATCCTCACCGACATGAAGATCCGCTACTCTTGGGGCCAGAACGGTAATGCCAACATTCCTTCCCTCTATCCTGCTTATTCTACATATATCTTCAACACCGGCAACGGTGCATACGACCTCGCTGGCACTAACTCTTCTACAACTTCGGGTATCACACTTGCCTCTACGGGCAACCCCGACCTGAAATGGGAGACAACTACTCAGAATAATATCGGTGTCGACTTCCAGTTCCTCCATGGTGCCATCAACCTTAGCGCCGACTATTACATCAAGAAGACTACCGACATGCTTACCATCCCGCCAGCCCTTAGCGTTGCAGGTGAAAATGCAGCTACTTGGCTCAACACAGGCTCTATGCGCAACAATGGTTGGGAAGTGACATTAGGCTATAACTCCCCTTCCTACGGCGACTTCTCTTGGAATGGATCTATCAACATCTCTCAGTATAAGAATAAGCTTCTCAAGCTCAACAACCGTCAGGAATTCATCGGTGGCAACCAGCGTCTCGTGCCCGGTCAGCCTATGGGTATCTACTACGGCTACGTTTGCGACGGTATCTTCCAGTCTACTGAGCAGGTGGCAAACCACGCAGTGCAGCAGGGTGCCGCTCCGGGACGCCTGATGTATCGCGACCTCGATGGCGACGGCTACATCACCGATGCCGACCGCTGCTTCATCGGCGATCCTAACCCGGACCTCTCAATGGGTATCAACCTCGCATTCAAGTATAAGGCATTCACTCTCGACATGTTCTTCTCCGGCGACTTCGGCTTCGATGTCCAGAACCTCATGAAGGGTCAGCTCTATTCTTTTGGTCGCGCCAATCTCAACACCAACCACGCTGCCGACATCCTCAATGCCTGGACTCCTGAAAACACCAACACCGACATCCCGGCTCTCTCTCTGACCGATGCCAACAACGAAGCACGCTTCTCTACCTACTATGTACAGGATGGCTCTTACATGAAGATGAAATATCTCAAGCTCTCTTATCAGCTTCCACGCCACATCACTGAGAAATTCGCTTGCGACAACCTCAGCATCTTCGGACAGGTAGAAAACGTCTTCACTATGACCAAGTATAAAGGTCTCGACCCTGAACTTCTCCCCGGCGAATATGGTGCCCGCATCGACAACGGTGCTTACCCACGTCCCCGCACATTCACATTCGGCCTGAATCTCCAGTTCTAACCAATCAATGAAAGAAATAATGAAAACCATAAAATACATAGCGAAAAAGGCATTCATCACATCAGCCTTGATCGCACTCGGCTTGTCAGCCACTTCTTGCGAGGATCTGCTCGACACAAAACCTCAGGGGAAATTCACCAACGAACAGATCGGCGACGGCGAGGCTATCGACCTTATGACCTCAGCCTATGCCACCCTCCTCTGCCACTATTTCGGCAACAACGAGTCTTTTGCAGGCCCGATCAACAACTGGGTATTCGATATCCGCTCCGACGACGCTCAGAAAGGTGGAGGCGAACTCGGCTACGAAGTATACATGCATGAGTTCTCTATCGGCAACGTGCAGAGCGACAACCCCATCCTCGACTTCAAGTGGCGCAACAACTACTTCTCTATCGCCCGCTGCAACACTGCCATCCGTGCACTTAAGGGTGCAGGCAACCTCTCCGAAGAAAACCGCAAGGCATACATCGCAGAGATGAAGACCCTCCGTGCTTACTACTATTTCGATCAATTCCGCATCTTCAAGAAGTTCCCTTACTTCGACGAGAACGTGACCGACCCCTCAAGCGTCAGCGCAAGTGAATTCACACGCGAGCAGATTGCAGACTTCATCGTTGCCGACCTCAAAGAAGCATACGCCAACAACGTAGCTTCCCAGAGCGAACCGGGACGCTTCAACAAATATGTTGCTGCCGCAGTCCTCGCCCGCGTTGCCCTCTTCATCAACGACTACGCTACTGCTGAAGAATATGCCGACTATGTCATCAAGAGCGGACAATATTCTCTCTATCCCAACTTCCTCGACATGTCGAAGCCTGAGATGAACAATCAGTATGAGTCAGTTATGGCAGTGCAGTTCTCTTCTGCTAACTCTCCTGACCAGTACAACTTCAACAACTGTCTTAACTGCACAGTGTCTGAAGGAGATGTGTATGGCAACGGCGACGACTTCTATACCGGGTCTCAAGACCTCGTCAACGCTTTCCGCACCGACGAAAGCGGCCTCCCATATCTCGACAGCTCAAAGGCTCCCTCAGAGAATCTTGACCACGCCGACTATGCAGGCAACGTTGATCCACGCGTCGACTTCACTTTTGGCCGTATCGGTATGCCATGGCGCGGATATCAATACAATGAGAAATGGTGTCGCAACCTCAATAACTATAGCCAGTATTCAGGCAAAAAGCCCTATCCTTCTCCAGATTCTCCCTACGTGAAGGTCGGTATCGTGCCTTGGGGTGCAAGCTCACTCAACTACATTATCGTCCGCTACGCCGACGTGCTCCTCATGAAGGCTGAAGCTCTCATCGAGCAGAACAAAGACCTCGACGGTGCACGCAATCTCATCAACCAGGTTCGTGCCAAGGCTGCCCGCTCAGTAGATCCCACTTATACTCCGATCGATGTTAACCCGATGGTGGCTACCTATCTAGTTCGCGAATACGGTGCTCCGGGTTGGAATCAGGAATATGCCCGCAAGGCCGTCCGCATGGAGCGCCGCCTCGAGCTCGCTATGGAAGGTCTACGTTGGTTTGACCTCATCCGCTGGGGAGAAGCTGTCAATACTGTCAACGCTTACTACGCCAAGGAGAAATCTCTATTCCACTATCTCGACAATGCTCACCTGAGCGAAGACGATATCTTCTGCCCAATTCCTCTCGATCAGGTAGACAACGCCGGCGACCTCTACAAATGATAAGCAATTCAAATTTCGCAAGCAAAAGTTAGTGTCTATGATATAAACCCATAAACTTATAAACCCATAAACCTTAAGTTGAACTTGCGAAACTTAAATAAACTCTTAAGAAATGAAACTTATAAAATCAACATACGCCCTTGCAGCAGGCCTTTGCCTGCTGCTCACAGGGTGCTCGGAATACACTCCAAACGGATATACTGAGGGTCCGGAGCTCGCTACTGTAAGCGCTATCAATTACTCAGTAGGGGGCGATGCCAACCACAACATCAATATCACTTGGACTCTTCCAGCCGACAAGGATGTCACCGGTTGCACACTCTATCGCAACGCAACTGAAATCCAGTCGTTCGATCTCAACGCCGATCGTAACTACAGCTATACTGCTCTTGGCACTCCTCTGGGAGAGCAGGTGGTCTACACCGTCAAAGTAAGATATGCCGACAACTATCTTTCCACCGGTAAATCTGTCACAGTCACTCTTCCTGAAGAGACATTCGCTGGAGTAAGCGGACTTCAGAGCGAAGTAAGCGGACGCGCCGTGACTCTCTCATGGAATCTTCCTTCACAGGCTCACCGCACCGGCATCCGTATCGTGACCAACGGCGATACTGACAAGGCTATTCTCCTCCCTGCAGATGCAACTTCTTATGTGCTTCGTGCCCAGCCTATGGAGACACCTCTCACCTACAGCGTCGAGGTAGTCTACGACACTTACTACTATTCTCCTGCCGAGTCAGTAGAAAAGACTATCCCTTATATGGAGCCCAAGATGCTCTATCTGCTACCCGCAGATGCAGCCACTTATGGCGACCTCAACGATGACGACGAGCGTGCGGCAGCCACATGGTTTGCCAATCAGTCTAACACCGAATTCATACACCCTGCAGACATCGCCAATTATGATCCGGCTATCTATTCCGTAATGTGGATTGAGGTAGACCGTGTAGGTCTCCAAATGGGTTGGGAATATATACCCGGCGACATTGCAGCAGCCAGCACTATCGCCGCTCTTCGTGAATATTCAGCCAATGGAGGTAGCATCTTCCTCAGCAATATGGCCACTCAGCTCACAGTGCCTCTTGGATTTGTGCCCGACAACATGGCTCCTACAGTATACGGAAATGGCGACGGCGGTTCAGGCGACGACGTTTGGGTGATCAACCCATACCTTGGATGGGACTTCAAGGATGGTGCCGACCAGGGTTTCTACGACCGTACAGAACACGCAATCTATAAGGGACTTACACTCGAAGATCCTAATAATTATGGTTACATGACTCTACCTCTCATTGGCCCGGGTCAGCGTGAAGACCATAACTGCCTCTGGGATTGCAATATCTACGGTCGCGGTGACCAACGCGACGTCATCAAGAACTTCGAAGTGACCACCAACTCTCTCGTACTCGCCACTTGGGGCCATGTTCGCGACCACTGCGTAGCAGGTCTCGTAGAATTCTACTCCAATCCTGAGCACGGCCGTTGTATCGCAATGGGTCTCGCAGCTTACGAATGGAATCAGAACTCTGGAGTAAACCCATATCAGCACAATGTTGAGCAGCTGACCAAGAATATTCTTGATTATCTGAAATAATTTCCTTAAATTTGTGGGTGATGTGCATTTTCAGGATTTTAAGCACATCACCCGCTTTTTAATTTTTGGAACGGCGGTTTCCCAACCGCCGAATAACTTGACTCTTAACTCTTCACCCTTAAAACAATGAACTTAACCAAACACTTAGCAATTCTTTCAGCCCTCACCCTCGCATCCACTGCCCGGGCAGATCTCGTAGCCCACTTCTCAATGGATGTAAAGGATGGTATGATCGAAGAGACCGTCAGCGGTGGCAAGTACGCCGTTGAAGGCAATTTTACTCCTGAGAATCTACCGGGAGCTGTTGGAGAAGCACTCCGTTTCGATGGGTATACATCCCACGTAAAGGCATCGCTCGGCAACATTCTGGCAGCCGATAATAAGACCCTGACTTTCTCTATTTGGGTAGCCACTCCCTCATATCCTATCATACAACTTGACACCGACACAAAAGAAAAAACTCCTATAGTTAGCTGCCTCGACAAAGACAAAAAGACTGGTTTCGGATTCTACCTTGGTTTCAATGGGAAGTACTCCTTCGAGACGTATATCGGCGGATGGCCTCTTACCGTTGAGGCAGACGGGTTCCTCCCCACTTACCAATGGAACAACCTTGTGGCTGTAGTCGACTGCGAAAACCGCACTACAAAACTTTACAATAATGGAGTGGAAGTAGGCTCAGGAAAAGCAAGCGGCTCAATCAGCTATGACGGTGGCGACTTCTATATGGGGCAAGGCACTGAATCACGAATGATGGGACCATTCCAGTTGATGTCATTCAATGGACTGATTGATGACATCTCCATCTGGAATGAAGCAAAATCCCTCTCTGAGATACAAAGTTGGAAGGCTGAGACCGAACCCAACCTTGACATCCCTGCATCACGCTTTGCCGATCAGCAGCTGCGTCCCCGTTTCCATGGCATGCCCGCTGCCGGTTGGACCAACGAATGCCACGGTATGACATTCTCCGACGGACGCTACCATCTTTTCTTCCAAAAGAATGCTGACGGTCCCTACATGGCTCGACTACACTGGGGACACATCTCAAGCGAAAATCTATACGATTGGCGCGAAGAGAAGATTGCCATCGCTCCAGGCGACTGGTACGACATTAAAGGATGCTGGAGCGGATGTGTATTCACCGACGAGGAAATCACCGGTGGAAAGCCCAATATAATTTATACCGCGGTCGACTATGCCAAGGCAATGATAGCTCAGGCTTCTCCTGAAACCGACCTGCTCGATAATTGGGTGAAGAATCCTTCCAACCCCATCATCAACGGACGTCCCGGAGGACTTTCCGACGACTTCCGTGATCCATATTTCTTCCGCAACGGCAACAATGCCTATATTATCGTTGGCTCTTCTAAAGAAGGGGTAGGCACCACCACCCTTCATCGCTACGATGCCACTGCAAAGACTTGGAGCAACAACGGCGACCAATTCTTCACAGGCACTAATAAAGCTACCGACGGCACTTTCTGGGAGATGCCCAATATCACTCCGATGCCAGATGGTCGCTGGCTCTTCACAGCCACACCTCTTGGCACATCGCAGGGTGTGCGCACTCTCTACTGGACTGGAGAAATAGCTTCTGATGGCAAATTCATTCCGGATGCCAATTCATCGGCTCCGCGCCTCGTAGAGATGAACTCCCGCGAGGGATTCGGACTCCTTTCTCCCACTATCTATCAGCATGAAGGCAAGACAATTGTTCTTGGAATAGTGCCGGACAAACTTCCGGGAGCTGACAACTGGCGCCTCGGTTGGGCCCACTGCTATTCACTCCCACGCGAATGGAGTCTCGCTGAAGATGGAAGTTTAATCCAAAAACCATATGAAGGCCTGACAGGACTTCGCACTGAGACAATGTTCTCACGTTCCGGTTTCGACCTTTCAGGAACGGTAGACCTTTCTCCGGTTTCAGGCCGTGCTGTCGAAATCTGCGGCACATTTGAAGTGGGAGCATCCGCTTTCGGATTCAATGTCTTCAAATCAACCAATGGAGAAGGCAAAATCTATTACAATCCGGCATCAGGCGAAATTATCGCAGACTTCAGTGGAGTCAAGCGTCTGGTAAACGACAATGGTGTCTACAACGGCATATACAGCTGTCCTCTCCCGGTACGTCCGACAGAAGGAGAGAGTCTAAAAGTCAATGTATTCCTCGACCATTCTATCGTAGATATTTTCATCAACGACCGTTGGGCTACATCAATACGCGTATTCCCCACCGATACTGACGCTGACGGCATAGAAGCATACGCAGACTCCACTACAAAAGTGACCGACCTGAAAGCATGGGTACTCGATGCCAACAGTTCAGCCGTAGCAACAATCTCTCAAGACTCCACAAACGCTGAAACCTACACCCTACAAGGATATAAAGTGCCATCCGATACCTATCAGCACGGCCTTTTCATCCAAAACGGCAAAAAACACCTTCGCTAATATGGAGCGCAGGCTTCCCAGCCTGCGACCAATGTAATTCTCTCTTACCGGGGGGTGGCTTCAGCCATCCCCTTTACTAATGTCATATCGCTTCCCATACCGCCCCGCCCCTGTCTTTTTTAGCATCTTTTTTTGGTAAAATCCCCAACATTCACTATCTTTGCCAAAAATCCTGCATTATGAAACAAATTCTATCACTCCTTATAATTCTATGTGCCACCTTCATGACACTTCTGATGGCATGCGGCGAGGGACAAAATAAGAAATACAAAATCGGCGTTGCACAGTGCAGCGGCGACTATTGGCGTGAAAAGACCAACCTTGATTTGCGTACCGAACTCCTAAACCATCCGGACGTGCAACTCGACTTCCGTAACGCCGACAATAACTCTGCTCGCCAGCAGGAAGACGTACGCTATTTCATTGATAAGGGTTACGATCTAATCATACTGGCACCCAATGAGTCAGAACCCCTTGTAGGAGTAGTGAAAGAAGCAAAGGAAAAAGGCATTCCGGTAGTTACTTTCGACCGCCGCATAGACAGCGACGATTTCACAGCACATATGGAGGTAGACAATTATGCTCTCGGTAAGGCCGTGGCTAAGTATTCTGCTACATTTGGCAAACATCCATTGCAGGTGATCGAGGTGCGTGGTCCGGAATCAGCATCTCCGGCTCAGCTTCGCCATGAGGGTTTTATTAAAGGGGCCATGGAAGACTCAGACATCGAAGTCGTGGCAAGTGTATTCGGGGAATGGGACTATGCTCGTGCGGAGCAACTCATTGACTCACTTATCAAGATATATCCCCAAACAGATATGGTTTTCGCACATACCGACCATATGGCTCTCGGGGCATCAAAGGCACTGAAAGATAACGGACGCAGCGATGTGGCAGTGATAGGAATTGATGGGTTTCCGCATCAAGGCATCAAAGGTGTATCCGACGGTGATCTGACAGCGACATTTCTTTATCCTACAGAGGGGGAACGCCTTCTGCGTATCGCACTGTCTATCCTCAAAGGAGAGCCATATGAGCGTATCACTCGTATAGCGCCGCTTTCCCCTATTGATGCTTCAAATGCCGATATACTTCTCGCACAAGATACCCTACTCAACCAGAAAACCGCAAAAATATCTCTTCTCAACGACAAAATAGACGAGCAGTTGATGCGCTATAACACGCAGAAGATGCTGATGTGGGCATTTGCTACAATTGCCCTGTTACTCATTGGTCTCGTATTCGTATTGATACGCAGCATCACTGCCAACAGACGCCATCAGAATGAACTTGAGGCAAAAAACGCTCAGCTTCAAGAAGAAAAAGATAAGCAAGAGAAACTATACACCCAACTTGAAGAGGCTACCCGCTCGAAACTGATGTTCTTCACCAATGTTTCCCACGATCTGCGTACACCACTGACACTCATCGCAGGCCCTGTGGAGCAAGTGGCAGATGACCCTTGCCTTACACCACGCTGCCGTTCCCTCATGCAACTGACAAAAAAGAACGTTGTGATTCTTCGACGCCTTATTGATCAGATACTTGACTTCCGGAAGTATGAAAACGGAAAGACAGATCTTAAACTGGCAGAGGTGTCATTCCCCACCCTACTGAAAGATTGGACAGACTCATTCAAGGAAGCGGCACGCAAACGCGACATACGTCTATCAATCGATATAAAAAACACCGATATTCCCACAATAGCGGTTGATGTAGAGAAAATGGAGCGCGTATTCTTCAATCTAATGAGCAATGCCTTCAAGCATACTCCAGACAACGGAAAGATCACAGTATCATTTACCCAAACTGATTCTACTGTGTCTTATTCGGTTAAAGATACCGGATGTGGCATTGACGCCGGAGAAGTAGAGCGTATATTCGACCGCTTCTATCAGGCAGAAGGGGCTAATCCTAAGGGCTCAGGCATAGGCCTTGCGCTCACTAAAGCTTTCGTGGAGTTACACGGAGGCAGCATCGCTGTAAAGAGCGAGAAAGGAAAAGGAAGTGAATTCACTGTGACTTTCCCCGTGCGCCACACAGATACACAGCAAAAAATTGACTCGCATATATCTGCCGAAGATATAGAAACCGAACTTGCTTCGATAGAGACTGACACTACTGACTTCAAAGATGGCAAACCGACTCTTCTGGTCATAGACGATAACCGCGATATTCGAACTCTCATAAGCGAACAATTAGGCGATGAATACAACGTGCTTTCAGCCGGAGATGGTCTGCAGGGTGTCAGGATGGCCACGAAATATGTGCCAGATATTATAGTCTGTGATGTAATGATGCCTATAATGGACGGCTTGGAGTGTGTGAAGGAACTGAAAGAGGAAGTATCTACCTCCCACATTCCCGTGCTTATGCTGACCGCCTGCTCGATGGACGAACAGCGCGTAGCCGGTTATGAACATGGTGCGGACGCATATATGCCGAAACCCTTCAATCTCGAAGTGCTCACAGCAAGATGCCGCAATCTTCTCGTCAACCGCCAGCGCATCCGTGAACTGTATGGAAAAGCATCCGCAGAAACGCGTCCTAACACTACTCCTACAAAGAAAACGACAAAACCAGCCCTCCGTCCGAACGACGTAGAGAGTGAGTTTTATTCTCGCTTCGTAGCGCTTGTTCAGGAACGTATATCCGACCCCGACATGCAGATATCGGAGATAGCCTCCCAGATGGGGCTTGGACAATCGCAATTCACAAGAAAGATCAAAGCACTCACCAACTACACCCCCGTAGAGCTCATCCGCCGTATGCGTCTCCAGAAAGCAAAGACAATGCTATTGAGCTCCGAAAAGACAGTCAGCGAGATTGCCTATGCTGTAGGCTTCACCTCCCTCGCCTACTTCTCCAAATGCTACAAAGAAGAATTCGGCATCTCCCCCACCGACTCCCGCTAATATGTATGTATTGCCGCCTTCCCAGCCGGCAATACAGCCTCAATTATTTCAATTTTTCTATTGAATATTCTAATCCTCTATCCTCCTTCTTCTCATTGAAATTTGCTCCGATGAGATAGACTGTTCTGTCTTCCATTGCGTATTTCTCGGCATAATCGCGTGAATGAATCTGGTACATGGCATCCGATACGCTTTTGTTGTATTTGAACTCAAATACATAGACGTATTTACCGGTTAGCACTTCCAAATCACTCCTTCCTTTATAACTACGGCTTTCTGCGCATGCCTGTGTGCCACACAGCACTGCGAGTAAATACGTAATAGCGCGGTAACTCGACTCGCGATGATCTTCCCCGGGTAGAGACTTCAATAGGGATTTAAGTCGCTCCATAAAGTCTTCCACACGCCCTTCATAGAGGTCTATCTTGAATTCAGGGAAGCGGAATGGACTGTTAATATCTTTCACCTCAGGGACATATATCTGCAGCAGCTGCTGGTAGAAGCCAATTTCAACTTCTCTATTAGGAAAACGCAGTTCATATAGATTAAGATCCTCATGATATGACGCAATGGTCAGATATCCAGTCTGGAACATTAAAGGAATTGGATTGCGGTCGTCAAGACCGACAGCAATTAGTTCTTCCCTCGAGCACATCTTGCCATTAATATCTGGAGGATAAGTACCTTGAGCTTTTATTCGTTTTGCCAGAAATGTAGGTGTTCCTGTTTCAAACCAGTAAGGATCTATTCGCTTTTTGTCAAGGGCATTGAGCACACTAAAAGGATTATAGAGCCTCGAACCCTCTTCGGTGAAGAGATATCCATCGTAATAATCCCGTAGGGCCTTAAGGGTAGTATCAAAGTCCTCTTTCCTTTTTCGAGCCACCGAATCTATACCAGGGCGGAATTTCTCAATTAGTTCCGTTTCCGTCCATCCGCAGATGTCGGCATATCGATCTTCTATCGAAATATCTTTAAGATTGTTGAGATCACTGAATATGCTGACCTTACTGAAGCGAGCTACTCCCGTGATGAATACAAACTGAATATACTCATCCATTGACTTTAGATTGCCATAAAAACTTTTCAATGTACGCTGATTTTTCTCATACATCTCATTGAAATCCTCTACAGCCAATAGTGGCTTGTCATACTCATCAATCAGAACTACCACCTTCCGTCCCGTCTGTTCGTAAGCTTTCCTTATAAGATTCTTGAAACGTTGGGGAATAGACAATTTTTCCTGACGTCTTCCGTATATATTTTCATAGTCCCATAAATATCCATCAATCAACATTTCCAACCCTTCTGGCTTTGAGAAGTCTTCTGCATTGAAATCGAAGCGAAACACCGGTCTCGGAGTCCAGTCCAGATCCATACTATCAGCAGCCAAGCCTTTGAATAGATCACGCCGACCCTCAAAATAAGCTTTCAGCGTTGAAAGCAGGAGGCTCTTTCCAAACCGTCTCGGCCGACTCAGAAAAATGAACTTACCTTGTCTTAGCAGGAGCTTAATATAGGCTGTTTTATCCACATAAACATAACCCTCCTCTATAATATTGGAGAAGGTCTGCATTCCTACCGGGTATCTCAGTTCATCCATAATCTCAAACTTTTCCGCAAATATAATTCTTTTCCCCCTAATCTCCAAATCCACAATCAATAATCCCTTCCTGCAAGGCACTCTCACCCCGAAAGTATCAATTTCTTCTACTGGATTGGTCGCATTCTCTTTTGCCGTATGGTGGCATCAGCTATCATCACAGAAGCACCATAGCGAGTCCGCAAAGTATCAGGAGTGTATTGCCGATAGCATATGTGACGGTATAGCCCATTGCCGGAATTGTTGAATTAAGCGTGTCCTGGACTGCACCGAGAGCAGCTGTCGTAGTCCTCGCTCCTGCCACGCATCCAAGCGCAATGGCCGGATGGAATTTGAATATCTTGTTTGCCACCAAAATTCCGATGATAAGTGGAAGTCCGGTTGCTAAAATACCAGCCACAAGCATCTGCCATCCTACTTGGTGTAGCCCTGAGATGAATGTTGGTCCGGCAGAGATACCTACTACAGCGATAAACATATTCAAGCCAACATTATTGAAGACCCATACAGCTGAATCCGGGATTTGTCCGAATGTCGGATGCTTTGAGCGAAGCCAACCAAGCACAAGACCGGCGATCAACGCGCCACCACTTGTAGAAAGACTTACCGGTATACCACCAAAATGAACCGTAATAGCACCAATCAATGCTCCAATTGCAATACCTATGCCGATAAATACCATGTCGGATGCAGTAGTGGGTTTGTCTGGATACCCAATGTAAGATGCTGCCGCGTTGACGTCAGATACATGTCCGCTGATTGTCAGCATGTCGCCACGTTGCAGGCGTGTGGAAGCCAATACCGGAATATCCACATTGCCTCGCTTTATACTGTCAATCACTACCCCCTTAGTGTGAGGCGAGTCACGGAAGTCTGCAACTGTTGCACCTACCATATATTTTGATGCCACCATCACCGGGATTCTTTCAACCGGGAAAGACAGAATAACAGAGTCGGAGATTTCGGAGCCGAGCCAGCTTTCATCTTCAATTGCAAATTCACGCCGTCCCGCAATGACAATGTCATCACCCTTCTTGACAGTGAAATCTGCAGAGGGTTGATTTGTGATCTCCGAACCACTCCTCACACGCTCTATGATAAGGTGACGACCATCCTTCTCCATGTACTCTTCGATTTCCTTAACTGTATGAGGAGTGTCAAACCAAGTTCCATCCACCTTATATGCTCTGTACACTACAGGACGCCATGCACTGATAATTGAAGGGTCATTGGAAGTCGGATCCTGATTCATACTCCGTTCAAGGTCTTCGGTCTGCTGCTTCACTTTTTTAAGACCACCTAAAAGCATCGGACCCACGGTACCGATTATCCATGCAGATCCAATTGTACCGAAGATGTAAGTTACAGCATAAGACACCGGGATAATATTTATCCATGCGGTCTTGTCTGCATCAGAAGCATTGAGTGTCTGGATAGTATCATCAGCCACACCAATCACTGCCGACATAGTCTGGGCACCGGCAAAAAGACCGGCAGCCTCCCCCTTGTTATAGTGAAATAACTGCGCCACTCCAAAGGTGCAGCCAAGCACTATAAGGCACATCACCACAGCAAATAGCACCTGTTTTATACCTGACCCCTTGAGAGAAGCAAAAAATTGTGGACCGACGCTGTAGCCTATCGCAAAGAGGAATAGAAGGAAAAAGACTTGCTTGAGTGGCCCCGGCACAGGGATATCAAGTTGCCCTACGAGCACACCGACCAGCAACACTGAGGTCACAGTACCAAGAGAAAATGTTTTATACTTCAGTTTCCCAATCCAGAAACCGATACCCAAAGTAAGGAAGATCGCAATTGCAGGATTATCCCGTAGCGTCTTCACCAGCCAGTCAAGTATTTCCATAGCCTATATGTTTTTCATAAAAGTTTTTGGAGAGTTTTATACATCTTCCAACACTCCCCACCTCCATAAAGTTCTAAAATCCCCTCCGCATACTCCAGTAACGCGAAGCTGTTTACGCTATGAGCTTTTGCTCATAACCCTACTGTCCCCTGCATTCCCACCACCCCACCGCGCCCAGCCTGATGCATATAATTTTATTTGCAAAAGAGATGGGAAATCGTTAACTTTGTGGGAAATTAGAGATTTATGGCACAACTCAGATATCCAGTCGGAATGCAGACCTTCTCCAATATCATTGAAGAGGGCTATGCTTATGTAGATAAAACTGCTTATGTAAAGCCACTTTTAAACCAAGGAAAGTATATCTTTCTGAGTCGGCCGCGCCGGTTTGGGAAAAGCTTGCTACTATCTACCCTAAAAGCTTATTTCGAAGGGAGACGTGAGCTCTTCAAGGGGTTAGCTGCCGACAAAATGGATCTGGATTGGACTCCATCTCCGGTGCTCTATTTTGACTTGAACAATGGCCAATATAAACGTCCGGATGGCCTTAACGACAGGCTGATTTCTCATTTGTCGAGATATGAAAGGGTATATGATATCTTGCCGAGAATGGAACACGACATAGTATTACGTTTCGAGAACCTTATCAGGGAGGTCTACAATAAGACAGGTCGGCGAGTAGTCATTCTCGTAGATGAATATGACAAACCTCTGCTTGAGGTGGAAGAAGACAATAGACAATTTGATGAGAACCAAGGTTTGCTGAAAGGATTCTTCTCCAATCTCAAGTCAATGGATGGCTACATTAAGTTTGGCATGCTGACGGGAGTAGCCCGCTTCAATAAAGTAAGCATATTCAGTGATCTCAATAACCTTAAGGATATTTCGATGGAGGATGCATACGCCGACATCTGCGGATGGTCAGAAAAAGAACTGGTTGATAATTTTCGCTCTGGCATAGAAGATGTGGCAAAGAAACGTGGAGAAGACTTTGACACGACTCTCAAAGCATTCCGAGACTATTACGATGGATACTTATTCACAGAAGAGGGCTCGCATCTCTACAATCCTTTCAGTGTCTTGAGCGCATTAGACAAAAAGAGAATTGACCCTTATTGGTTTGAGACAGGAACCCCTACATTCTTGGTGAAGCGCATTAAGGCACGCGGCACCTATCCTCCCGACATCAATGGCAAAAAGTGCACAAGAGAAGATCTTCTTGCCGTCGGTATCTACGACAAGAATCCAATTCCATTGATGTTCCAGACCGGTTATCTCACGATAGGCTCCTACAACAATGAACTGAATATGTATGTGCTCCGCTTCCCCAACTATGAGGTGGAAACCGGTTTCTATAGGCAACTGCTCCCTATTTATGCACCCGAAGTCAGCGATCCTGACAGCCCCTTCAATTTCACTGATTTCAAGATTGATCTATATGAAGGACGTCCCGAAGATTTCATGAAGCGTCTCGCCACACTCTTGAAAGATCTCCCAGGAGAAGACCACAATGAATCTGCTTACCGTGCTATCACCTATCTCTTGGCTGTACTGTGCGGCACAAAGACCATAGCTGAACACCACGGCTATAAGGGCCATAGTGATATCGAAGTCGCTACCAGCAGTTATATCTATCTCTTCGAATTCAAATACAACAAAAGCGTCCAAGAAGCGATGGACCAGATCCATTCCCGAGACTATGCCGGTCGCTTCGCAATGGACTCTCGCTTCGTCTATCTCATCGGAGCAAACTTCAACGAGAATAAGGAAAACCGAGGCTTAGAATATCAAATCGAAAAGCTAACCCGGTAATCCCCACCTCCCTCCGCATCCCACCACCAGCGCGAAGCTGTTTACTCCATGAGCTTTTGCTCATAACCCTACTGTCCCCTGCGTCCCCACCACCCCACCGCTGCCAGCATGATGCAGATAATTTTATTTGCATAACCCACACAATTTCATTAACTTTGTGGGAAATTAGAAATTTATGGCCCAACTGAGATATCCCGTCGGAATACAGACCTTCTCCAAGATTATTGAGGAGGGCTACGCTTATGTTGATAAGACATCCTATATTAAGCAACTCTTGCAACAAGGACAATTTATTTTCTTAAGTCGGCCCCGCCGGTTTGGAAAGAGTTTGTTATTGTCAACACTCAAGGCATATTTCGAAGGGAGACGCGAACTTTTCAAAGGGCTGGCAGCGGACTGTATGGATTTGGACTGGACTCCAAGACCTGTACTTTATTTCGACTTTAATACCGGCACTTACAATCGACCGGAAGGACTGCAAAACCGCATAGTATTAAGTCTTAAGAAATATGAAGACCGGTACTGCATCACACCTCCAATAGAGGATGATGTTGCCTTACGCTTTGAATACCTCATAAATGAAGTTTATAATTCAACAGGGAAGAAGGTGATAATCCTTGTGGATGAATACGATAAACCATTGATTGCCGCAGAGGAGAATGAAGAGCAGTTTGAACAGAATCAAATACAATTGAAGAGATTCTTCTCAAATCTTAAATCAATGGACAGATACATTGAATTTGCAATGCTTACCGGAGTCTCACGTTTCAGCAAGGTGAGCATTTTCAGTGATCTCAACAACCTTGACGATATTTCAATGGAAAATGCTTACGCTGATATTTGCGGATGGACGGAAAAGGAATTGGTTGACAAATTCTATTCAGGTATTGAGGCATTAGCAGAAGAGAGAGAAGAGGATTTTGACTTGACACTGCATGCACTTCGAGATTTCTATGACGGATATCTGTTTACACCTAAAGGATCCAGACTCTATAATCCTTTTAGCGTATTGAAAGCATTGAAGGCAAAAGAAATAGATCCATACTGGTTCGAAAGCGGAACCCCTACTTTTTTGGTAAAGCGTATAAAAGCATGGGGGATTTATCCTCCAGATATTAACGGTAAGTTATGTACAAAAAAGGAACTTACAGCTGTGCGCATGCAAGATCGCAATCCGATTCCTCTGATGTTTCAGACCGGCTATCTGACCATAGCAGAATATCGAAAGGATTCTTCTCTTTATGAACTCCGCTTTCCTAATCGAGAAGTAGAAATAGGATTTTACGACTATCTCCTTCAATTATATGTACCCATAATAAATCAACCTGACAGTCCTTTCAATTTCCCTCTCTTCAAAATAGATCTCTATGATGGCCATGTAGAGGATTTTATGGAGCGGCTTAAATCTCTTCTTAAGTCTCTCCCAGGGGAAGACCATCAAGAATCAACATACCGAGCCATCACTTATCTCCTTACAGTCCTCTGCGGCACTCAAACAATTGCAGAAAACCACGGATATAAAGGCAGAAGCGACTTAGAAGTGCTCACAGGGAAATATGTATATGTATTCGAGTTCAAATACAACAAAAGTGTCCGGGAGGCCATGGATCAGATCCATTCAAGAGACTACGCCGGAAGATATGCTATGGATGACAGGACAGTCTATCTCATCGGAGCAAACTTCAACGAGAATAAGGAAAACCGAGGCTTAGAATATCAAATCGAAAAGCTAACCCGGTAATCCCCACATCCCTATCCCACCACCAGCGCGAAGCTGTTTCCGCCATGAGCTTTTGCTCATCGCCTTCTCCAAATCGAATAATAGCTAAAAGTGGGTAAAAAATACTACTTTTGGCTATCATTCAAATTATCTCAAATAGCGTAGCAGGTTTGTCGCCAGGTGCCAAAGTCAGTCCCCTTCACGCGTCTGCATTTTCGGTTGAGTTCAGCGAGCCACGCTCGCACCAAAGTATCATCCTATCCTCTCGGCCTTTCTCACTCCTTCATAGCCTCCTTAAAGATATGTGCTGTGGCCATATCGGCTTCCCACAAGCTGGCGGAACTGAAGATTATCATATCCCATATCGGCTGCAATATTTTCAAGGAGAAATTGAGCTTTTCCATTTGAAGAATGATTGACAAAGTCATGACAAGTCAAGAGAAGAAATTCCTTAGTCTTTAGTGACTTGATGGTAATTACAGTATTAATCATTTTATCTGCATCCGAGTGCCTTGCCAACATACTCGATATGGTTGCCTCATTAAACGGAATGCCAAAGAATATAGCAGCTTGGGAAGATACATACGTTATAGCATCTTGAGGCATCTTGTTTGCATAGCCTCCGAATAAAGCCACCATACACATAGCAGCCTCACGCTGTTGTAAAGTGAGCTGTGATTGAATCTCCGCAAGAGTTTCCGGCTCCTTTGCCTCCTGAGGTTTATCTTGAGCCTCCACAGTTTTTGGATATTCCTTTTTGGGTATGGTCTCTTTGATTAGCGTCTGAGCAACAGAGTCAGTCATTTCAGTTTTTTTAGCCGACTCCTCCTCATTCTCCTTATTGTTTGCCCTATACAGAAGATATCCTCCCAAAGCTATCCAAAAACAAGGGCCAAATACACTGTTGCCTTTAAGAGCCGCTCCAAAGAAAGCAAGGATGCCCATTACCAATATTATCCAACCAGCCGTTTTCATTGTTCTTCAAAAGCTACCATTCATTTTATCAGAATAAGGTGTATACTTTCCTCTCCCTCACTATCTTTGTGCCTTGAATTATTTTCTCCCACCTTCACCCTCATTGTTTAATGTTTAATACTCAATACTTATTAATATGTCCAATCCCTACTCCGGCCAACAAGCCCCAGGTTTCCGCTTCTGCTTCCATGTGCGATCTATTGCTCACCGCTCCCTTTTCCTTCCTCTTTTGATGAAGAAGCATCATTTGATCCAACGACTCCTAAAAGGCGAGTCCCCACTCACTGTCTTCAACAAAACCACAATCACTGAGGCACGTAAAGCTTTCTGTGAGCTCCGTAAGAAGTTCGACTTCACATATTGGGCTATTAACGAGTATTATATCCACAATATCCAGGATGCTGACCAAATTATACCTCTCCGCCTTAACTCTATCCAGCATTATCTCATCGACATACTTCAGAAACGATACTACAATCATCAGCATTCACGATATGTAATCACAAAGACTATGCCTCGATGTGGTGTCACTACATGCGTACAAGCATACATCCTTTGGCTCCAAACCTGCCAGTGTACAAATAATTCCTATACCTGCTCTTCAAACGCAATCAACCTCAATCCACTAAAGACAGACCTCTGTCGCTACCTCAAGCGGGATGTTGTCCCTTCCGAACCATGGATATATATCCCCAAAAGTGATAGCAGGTCGTTCTTCAATACTTACCGAAATCCTGACTTCATCCGAGGTATCAACCTTGGTTACGTTCACTTCGCCGACATGTCCAAATGGAAGGACAACGAGGGCACCCTCTCTTCCCGCACTTTCCGGGCTGCCGTAAGCGCTGTGTTGTTGGAACATTTCACTCTCGTCGTTCTCGAGGGAAACATCCCAAAGGAAGATAGATTCCAAATGAAGAATTTTGCTGACTTCTCCATCCCTGTCCAATTTAGGAGAGAAAAGCTAAAACCATACACCCACAATCCTTTCTTCCTTGATTTCGTAGTCAATGCACACTACCCGGAACCAAATTCCCCTTTTCTCCACGTCAACCTTGACCATGCCTTCTATCCCTCTCTTCACATCCAAGTCCCCCTCAATGTAACTGCGGTTCCCTAACCGCCACCCATGTGTCTCTTCCATCCTTCTGATTCTGATATTTCTCTTTTACTGCCAAGGAGCTTCAGCTCCTTTCATCGTGCCAGAGCCTTCATACTGCACTGAGGCGGAAGCCGAAGTCCTACACCAGCGCAAAGCCGTTTCCGCCACCAGCTTCTGCTTGCAAAAAATAAACTCTTTATCAGAATAAGGGTAAGACTCCAAAATCAGGCATTAACTTTGCAATCGGAAACAAGATCCAAGGCTTTTCCGAATCTACCATACCTCAGATGGTTCATCTGATTTGGACCGTTTGTCTTCGGGGGTCCTCCCTTGAGGCAATACCGCATTCTGAAGACTTGCAGCTGAGGACTTCTTGTTTCTTCACGGAGGCCCGAGGCCTGATGGTCCACTCAGTGCCGCATCCTGTGGAGCTCTTGTATGGAGCGCCGGATTCCCAGCCGGCTACCCCGAGACGACGGAAATAGTTCTATGACATATTGCCACAAAACAACGGAGCTCATACTTGATTATTGACCATTAAAAAGCACTTGGTTCTTGACCCTTAAAAATTGGTGCTTGCCCCTTTCCAACTCCGTTGCATCAATGCACCGACAAGTGCAAGGAAATGACTGCTGTAGGCTTGAGGCCTGACGGTCCACTACTCTCATGCCATCCCTTGTATGGAGTGTAGCGTGCGGCTCCCCGGATTCCGCAATTGCGTCAAACTCCCGTCGAAGCATAACGACAAAAACAAGATTAAGCCAACAGGCACGAGGCCTGACGGTCCACTGCTGCCATAATCATGCTTTGGAAAGTTTGCGTCGTGCATTGACATAGAGTATCGACCCTGACAGCCGCGACATGAACGTATTCGCCGCTCTATACTCTCCCTGTCATAGGTGGCAGGGCACTTCTCTTATGTTATGAACATTTATCCACTTCAACCCTATCCAAATCCCGAAGTCGAGAGACAAAACTCTCGGCTTCGGGACTTTTTTATAGCAAACATCCCTCCCTTCCCCTTATACGACTTATACGACTTATACGACTTATACGACTTATACGACTTATACGACTTATACGAC
>CAYSMP010000057.1:0-20180 GCA_964432215.1 uncultured Sangeribacter sp. | reverse complement strand
GTTCGACTCCGGCTCAGGGTACAAGCTTCCTGCAATATGCGGGAGGCTTTTTTTATCGAATGTACGCGCGAACATAATGGTTTGTGGGGTTGTTGCAAAGGTAAAGATTCAGTTAATAACCTATTATTATATGATACATCGTATATTTATCCTTCTTGCATTTATCCTGTCGTTTCCGGTTTTTGCCGCGAAGAAAACTTCAATGTTGCCCTCTAATCTTGCAGGGTCAATGATGCCGTATGATTTCAGTTATACGGAGTCGAATCCGATATGGCCCGATTCTCTGAAGCCGGTATACGTGGCGCGTGTGGCTCGTCATGGGGCACGGTATATTTCTTCCCCTAAGAAACTTGATAAACTTAAAGAAGCTATCGCCACAGCTACTGCTTCAGGCACTCTTACAAAGGATGGCCGCACATTTAGCGCTTTGTTGAAAAGCGTCGAAGACAATACCGAGAATCAGTGGGGGAGACTCTCAGAAGTTGGCTGTCAAGAAGAAGTGAAGCTTGCGAAAGATCTCTATACTCTCCTTCCGGGTCTTTTAAAAAATGGGCGTGTAAATGCCATTTCTACCTATGTGCCGCGAGTGGTGATGACGATGTATCAGTTCAATCACGAACTTACTGCCCTCTCTTCCGATATTAATATCAATGCTTCTGAAGGAAAAGAGTATAGCTATTTACTTCGTTGCTTTACTGCCGATTCACTCTATTCATCATATCGTGACAAAGGTAATTGGAGCAAGGTGTCGGAAAAGTTGATGGATTCAATCGTGTCGCCTGAGCCGGCAAGGAGAATACTTGGGAATATTCCGGGATTTGATGATCATAAATACAAGAAACTTACACTTGAGATGTATGATGTCTTGCAGTCGCTCACAGCATTTGGAATGGCTGCCCCCACAAATGAATTCATGTCGGAAGCCGACTATCATGCCTGCTGGGAAGTCGATAACCTTGAGCATTATCTCCGCAATACCGACACTCCGCTCTCCTCGTTGGCAGGAAAAGCAAGTTCTCCACTTCTCGCCCGCATCATCGCTGATGCTGATGCATCCCTTGGGGCCCGACTTATAGATCAGACTATGAAGCGTGCGGATATGAATTCGTCAGAGGCTCCGGTCGGTTATGATGCGAACTTCTATTTCGGACATGCAGAGACTTTGATGCCGCTACTTTCCCTAATGCGCGTAGATGGTTGCTATGACGATTCAAGTGACTTTGCTACCCTGTCGAGCCGGTGGAAAGACTACGAAATAGTGCCTCTTGGAGCCAACATCGACATAATACTACTTCAATCATCTTCTATGCGTACATATGTTGCACTCCGTCATAATGGTCGCTTTGTACCTCCCATATCAGACTCCATGATAGTCCCCTGGTCACGCTATAAAGCTTATCTAATCAGCTTGATGATGCAGGTGTCTGCGAAATAGTCATCTGATGCGATTAAGCTATTTGGACAGTTGGCGATAGTCATTGAGATATTTCCAGAGTCCGTAAAGTCCACCGATTCCGCCTATTATAATTTCTATGACAATATCTTCCGAACGATTGGCGGCAAACAAGAAGTAACCAAGAAATAGTATTGTAATGGGAAGTGCTATCAAATTGTATAGCAGATGACACTTTTTATAATGCTTAGCCATTGAGGAAATTTGAGTTATTGACATGGTAAGAGGATTGATTTTTCCTATTCCTTTCCAGAACCAATGAAGCACATATGCATTCCCCAAAGCCAGAACTGCAAACGTTATTGCTAACGACAGTCTATGCTCATCGTTTAAGGAAGGTACACATAAAAGTAAAATAGGAAATATTACTGCACTCACAATTGATAAATCCCTACCTTTCATGTAGCGAGTGCGCAGTTTATCAAGATCCGTATTCATCTTATTCATATTGTCAGGATCGAAGTGCGGTGTCTGCATGTCAAGGGCTTTCCCCATTTCTATCCAAGCCTTTCTCATCTGCTCTATATCCAAATTTTTTGAATTCATATCAAACCCTCCTCGTTATACGTTTTTGTGATTTTTTCTTTTATTCTTCTGATTTTTGTGGCTACTGTATTTCGGGGCATTCCCATCGCAGTCCCGATCTCATCGTAGCTCAACTCATCGAGCCACATCATTATGACCGCTTTTTCTTGTGGGTCGAGCATGTTGATCACGCGGTGCAACTGCTCGATTGCCTCTTTGTCGGAGTCATCACTGTCTATCAATCCATAAAGGGTATCAAGAGATTCGTGTTTATGGCGAGACTGTTTGCGGATTGTAGTCAAGCAAGAGTTGACAGTCACGCGATAAATCCAAGTTCGTGTAGATGATTCCCCGCGAAAACTACTCATTCCTCTCCAAATATTTATCAGCGCGTCCTGACGTAAGTCTTCAAATTCGGCAACTGAACCGGAATAAGAAAAACATATTCTTGATATGGTGGTATTTTCTATGGCTATCAATTTCTTGAATTCACGTTCAAGCTTATGGTTAGAATTGACTTCCTCATCTTCAGACAATGTGGCGGATCGCACCAATCTATTCCAAAGGAACTTCATTCGAAGCTCCAGAGGGATGGTAATGGGAGGATAGTGAGATGTAGTCAAAGTCATTTTATCTATATTTTATTCGTTTTTGATTGTTTAGACTTAGCTACTATCAAAATAGTTTCAGGATAGTGTAAAAAAATTCATCCTATAAGCCTCCAGTCTAAATGATAATAAAAATCGTCGCAATAATTTCTTTTTTTCAATTTAAAGTATTAAATTTGTAAACCCTAAAATTTAATCAAATGGAAGTTATAAATTTTGCCGACCAGCCGTCGGTAATGAGCAGATATATGCGTGAGCTCCGCGATATAAGCATCCAGAGCGATCGCATGCGTTTTCGCGCAAATATTGATCGCATCGGTCAGCTCATGGCCTATGAGATTTCAAAGCGCATCGCCTACGACGACGTTCGTATCCAGACTCCGTTGGCGGAATGTATCTGTAAGGAACCTGCCGAGAAGGTGGTCATTGCCACCATATTGAGAGCAGGGTTGCCGTTCCACCACGGCTTTCTGCAAATATTCGATATGGCGGAGAATGCATTTGTAAGCGCCTATCGTAAATATCACGAGCAAGGTGACACATTTGATGTGCTCGTAGAGTATATGGCGGCACCTTCCATAGAAGGAAAGACATTGATACTCGTAGATCCGATGCTCGCCACCGGCACCTCCATGGAGCTTGGCTATCGTGCGCTTCTTCGCAAGGGGCATCCTGCAAAGGTACACGTGGCTTCAGTTATAGCTTCTGAACGTGCCGTCAACTTTATTAAGGAGCGTTTCCCTGAAGAAAAGACCACAATATGGTGCGCAGCCATCGATCCGGAAGTAAATGCCCATAGTTATATAGTGCCAGGTCTTGGGGATGCCGGCGACCTTGCCTATGGCGAGAAAGAAGACAACGCATGAAGATTGAAAAGCTCGACATACTGAACTTCAAGAATATTGAAGAAGCCTCCATGGAATTTTCCGGTGGAGTCAATTGTCTGTTGGGCATGAATGGCATGGGGAAGAGTAATCTTCTTGAAGCCATCCATTTTCTTTGCCTTGCACGCCCGATGCAGTCCCTTCCAGAATCTGCTATTCCTCGTCATGGGACGGATATGATGATGGTGAAAGGAAACTTTGCCATGGACTCCGGCTCCAACGAACAGGTCAGTTGCGGCATCGTGAAGGGAAAGGGTAAGACTTTGAAGTGTAACGGCAAGGAATACCAGCGTATATCCGAGCATATCGGTCGATTCCCTATAGTGACAGTCACACCGGCTGACCATGCTATCGTCAGCGGAGCTGCCGAAGAGAGGCGCAAGCTTATGGATATGGTAATCTCTCAGGCCGATAAGATCTATCTTTCCCATCTGATAAGATACAACCGTAGCATTGACAGCCGTAACCGCATGCTGAGGGCAGGAGTGAAGGATAAACTTCTTTATGAATCAGTAGAGACATCCATGGAGGAATCGGCAAATGTGATTCATTCCACTCGAAAGGCTTGGGTGGAAGAGCTGCTTCCTGTATTCCGTGTCCGTTATAGTGAAATTTCCGGTGATGCAGAGAAAGCTTCGATAAAATACTCGAGCGTACTCAACGATCAGACACTGCGGGCTGCTCTCGACAGCACACGCGCCAAAGACCAGGTGCTTGGATATACATCGAAGGGAGTGCATCGCGACGATCTCCTCACCGGGTTAGGAGACTACTCTATGCGGCGTCTTGGGAGTCAGGGGCAGGTCAAGACCTTCACCATAGCCTTGCGTCTCGCTATATTTTCCTATCTGAGGAAAGTCTCCGGTCTTACTCCAATCTTGCTCCTCGACGACATATTTGACAAGCTCGACTCGAGTCGGGTAGGTCGTATCATGGAGATGGTCAGTGGCGACGAGGGTTTTGGACAGATCTTCATTACCGACACAAACCGCGAGCATCTTGATGAGATACTTGGAGCTATTCACGGAGAAAGCCGTCTTTTCTCTGTAAAAGATGGGAAGTTCGAAAAATTAATGCATAATGTATAATTCATAATGCATAATTATATTGATAATCAGATAATTTATCATTGATCATTACGACAGAATGGAGAGGAGAGATGCAGTTACAGTTGGCGACGTTCTGCGTGAATGTCTTGAGAAAAGCAGCATGCAGGGGCGGCTCGACGAAGTGCGTGCCTGCGAAGCCTTTCCCCTTATAGTAGGTAGCTACATAGCATCCATGTGTGGACGCCCCTATATACGCAACGGCGTCATGACTATAGGGACATCAAACGCATCATTGCGCTCTGAGCTTAACATGAGTCGGGGGAGAATAGTAAGAGGTATCAATGAGATAATGGGTAAGGATGTGGTGAAGGAAGTGTTATTTAGAAACTGATGAAGATATATGAGTGAAAAAAACGAAATGTTGGAGCATCTTGATGCGGATAAGTTCCGTCATGCAGTGCCGTTGCAGTTGAGATTCAACGATATTGACGTGCTTGGCCACGTCAACAACAATGCGCAGCTCGCACTCTTTGATGTTGGCAAGACAGAATTCTATAATACCCTTCGGGGTCAGCTCGCCGACTGGAGCCGGGTGGAGGCAGTAATCGTCAATATCAACTGCACGTTTATGGAGCAGATCCGTTTTACGGATCCAATGGAGGTACGCACCCGCGTCAAGAAGATAGGAGAGAAGAGTTTCACACTTCAGCAGATATTACGCAATGTTGAGACTGGACAAATCTGCTCCATGTGTGAATCTGTGATGGTAAGTGTAGATTATGCCACCAAGACTTCCAAGCCGATTCCTGAAAACATAGCTGAAGGACTTAAGGAATGGGTATGAGACTTTATTCTTAATACGTTTCCACGTTTCGTTTGTTATAACTTATAGTAGTATTGAAACAATAAAGATATTTATAGATAAGAGAAAATGAATCAGATAGATGTCCATATCCGGATGGAGGCTTTCGGCAAAGATAGCCAGGAGGCTGAGGTGCTTGCCAATGTAGTGGCTACACGTCTGGAGATAAGCCGGCTGATTGAGGCCGAGAAATATATGGAGGCTCTGGAGCGCACCATCAGCGCCCTTCAGCGCCTCAAAGATTTTTCCGACCATGAGAACGAGGAATTCAAGGCACTGCTTGTAGCCCTAATTTTCGATCTCGCGGAAATTCACTACGAACTCAAGGATTTCAAGCGGAGCGAGAAAGAACTTGACGCACTTTTCAAGGTGCTTGATCCCCTTGTAGCGAAAAATCCTGACCGCTTTGGTCGCCTTCATATACTCGCTATGGAACTCTCTACACGTATCCTGCGATCCAAAAAGAAGACTATCGATATGCTCGCCCGCCAGCAGATGCATGTAGATTCTCTCACCGAAAAGGTGAATGCCGGCATCAACAGCGCTACAGAGCGTCTTGTCGACTCCCTCTGCAATGTGGGGCGTCTGCTTGCATCATCCGGTGATTACCGTGAGGCCATGAAATTCTTCTCAGAAGCCATTCGTATTTCAAAGAAACGCACCGGCAAGGTGAACAAGAAAGAGATTAAGATGACGGTAGAGATGGCTGAAATAATGATACGCGTCAAGTCGATGCGTCCTCGTGCCGAGAGGTTGCTTGATGCGGTCCTTCCCCATGCCATAGCACAGGGAGAGGCTGAGCTTGAACAGGAGATCCATACTCTAAAGGAGATGATAAAGTTGCAGGAAAATATGAAGGTGTCCTGGCTCAGCGCTTTCCGAACAAAAAAATCCTAAGGCCACATGTCTACGATATTAAATACTGAAGGATCTCTGCTTGAGATTCCAGAGATCCACGAAAAGGAAAAATTCCGTGTGGCTATAGTGACTGCCGACTGGAATAGTCAGGTCAACGACCGGCTCCTTGCAGGAGCGCTTGACGTGTTTGAAAAGGCCGGGCTCCATGAGTCTATGGTGGAGCAATACCGTGTCCCTGGTGCTGTGGAGCTCGTCTATGCGTCGGCACGCATCATAAAGAGTCCTAAGAAATATAATGCCATAGTGGCTATAGGCACCGTGATACGTGGAGACACTCCTCATTTTGACTACGTGTGCTCCCAGGCTGCCGACGGCATTTGCCGTCTTAACTGCCAGGGTGAAGTCCCTGTCATCTTCGGAGTGTTGACCGTCAACAATCTTCAGGAAGCACTTGATCGAGCTGGTGGAAAGCTCGGCAATAAGGGAGCTGAAGCAGCTGTGGCCGCTCTTAGAATGGGCAGCTTCCTTAGAATATAATAGTTAAAAATTCAAACCAACAATACATACTTAAAATTATGAAGAAACTCAGCTATAGCCTTCTTTCTGTCCTTATGCTGCTTTTCGTAGCTGTAGGATGCTCTAAAAGCGGGAGCGACGATGCGTCGTCACTTCTTCGCACTGTGCCTGCCGATGCTTCCAGCGTAGTGCTTCTCAATATTTCCCATACTGTGGAGAGTCTCGGTGGCAGCACCGATGGGTCGACGATAAAGCTTTCAAAAGATCTTCAGAAGATTGTTGATGAAAGCCAGGCCATCAAACCTGAAGATAAAAAGCATCTCAAAGATCTATGTGACGGAGAGACTGGTATAGCCATGAGCACCATTGCTTTCTTTTCGGCTGCCCGTAGCTATGTCACCGGCTTACTTAATGATCCTGAAAAATTTGTAACTTTCTTTGAAAAAGAGCTTGGTACTCAGGCTGTTGTAGAGGGTGATGCAAAGACAATAGGTCATATTGCAGTGCTTGGTAATCAATTTTGGGCATGCACTACAGGACGTCCGGACGTAGATCAACTTAAATATTATCAGCAACTCAATGAAAAGCAGAGTTATGCCTCTGCTGATGCCGCAAAACTCCTTCTTGAGTCAGATAAGGTAATGACATATGTGGCAGACGTAAACCGCTCTATCAGTCTCCTTCCCAACGGCACATATATGAAGATGGCTACATCTCTTATTTTCAACGATATGGCTTATGTGGCAGGTAATGCTGATATAAATAAAAATAATCTTTCTGCGTATGCCAATGTGTTGAATTCAGATATGAAACCCGCTGAGCTTCTGCTTCCTGTCGATAAAATAGATGCATCAGTGGTGAAGTCATTTGAAAAGGGTGGCGACATATATGTAGCTGCAGGTGTCCCCAAGAAATTGACCAAAAAGATTGCCGATCTTGCCGGTTCCATGATTGGCGGCAATTCGAATCCTGCTGCCGCTATTCTTGAAGCTATCGACGGCACGATTGCCGTCCGAGCTAATTCAGGAGCAAGCGATGTCGAAGCACGTATTCAGACTACCGGGGAGAATTTTGCAGATCTTTCAAATGTGCTTCAGAATTTGTTTGGTGTAGCAGTCACACGAGATGGCAATACTCTTACCGCGGTCTACGGCAACAAGGACTTCACTGGCAACATAACTCCTTCGCAAGCTTCAGATATGCTTAAGGGAGCTTGGATTGGTGTAGTAGCTGATGGACTCATTGCCCGCGATGTCATTACAATCACAAAACTTAGTCAAGATAAAAAAAGCCTTCGTCTTGACTTTGAGGCAAAGGGTGGGGTAGACGCACTCATCGAAGCACTTGCGAAATGATTCCGAAACATATAGAAGAGATTAAGCTTGACTCTCTCCTCCCGCGTGTATTCACGCGGGAGGAGTTGCCATATTCTGAGGTGTGGCGTAAGAAACTCTCGTTTCGCCGGGGCGGCCGCTATCTGGTAGAGTCGGCCAGTGGCGGAGGCAAGTCAAGCCTTGCCGCCTTCATCATGGGTGCGCGCCGCGACTACGAAGGCAAACTCTTTTTCGATGGTCAAGATGCATCTTCGCTAAGTATAGCCGACTGGCAGGAGATACGTCGGTCGCACATAGCCTATTTACCCCAGGAGCTTGCCCTCTTTCCTGAACTTACGGCAATTGACAATATCATGCTGAAATGTGAGATTTGCGGAGACATGGATATCCAGCGCATCAATGGATGGATGAAGCGTCTTGGAATAGAATCGCGCCGCACCTATCCAGCCGGACGTCTTTCTATAGGGCAACAGCAACGTGTGGCCCTTATCCGTAGTCTCTGTCAGCCTTTCGATTTTATCCTACTCGATGAACCCGTCAGCCATCTCGATGAGGCCAACAATCGTTTAGCTGCCCGTATGGTGGAAGAGGAGGCGGAGCGTCAAGGGGCAGGAATTATAACATTTTCAGTCGGTAATCCACTCTTGATCGACAATCCCGAAAAATTGAATCTCTGATGAACCTCATATCAAAACTTCTAAGAAAGAACACATCATCGGCGCGCATCGTGGGTTTCGCTCTCTCCAATTTCATCGGTCTCTTTATAATTGGGGGAGCCGTGATGTTTTATGTCGATTCTCGTGGCATTTGGGATGATGATGAGAGCATAATCAATACAGATTATCTTGTAATCAACAAGAAAGTTACTTCCGCAAGCACTCTCGGCGACCGGGAATCTACCAGGTTTTCAGAGGCTGAAATATCCGAACTTATAGCCCAGCCTTGGGTGAGAAGGGTAGGTCGATTCAGCTCATCTGATTTCCGTGTATATGCCTCGGTGAGTCAAGGAGGACGTGGCATGGAGACAGCATTGTTCTTCGAGTCTGTTCCGGATTCATTCGTAGATCTACCCTCGGCTGACTGGCGTTTCGAACCGGGCCAAGACATTGTGCCCGTCATGATACCTAAAGACTATCTCGCTCTATATAACTTTGGCTTTGCAGGCTCTGCTGGGCTTCCACAACTTAGTGAGCAATTGATATCGGGCATACCTCTGAAACTTTATATGCGTAGTGAAGACGGGACACGCTCCATGCAGATGGAAGGACGTATTGCTGGATTCAGCAACCGCCTGAATACGGTTCTGGTACCCGATGGTTTTATGCAGTATGCAAATTCCCGACTTGGTGAGAGCCGGTCGGCGTCACCTTCACGTCTCATCATAGATGTTTCGTCGCCGGGTGATATTGCGATTTCCGACTATCTATCTGCACACGGCTTTGAGGTAGCCGGCGACAAGTCCGGCAGTTCCGCCGCATATCTGTTGAAATTGGTGGTAGGTATCGTAATGGCTATAGGGGCAGTCATCACCCTGCTCTCACTCTTCGTGTTGATGCTTTCAGTATCACTTCTCATGGAAAAGAACCGACAGGTGATCCATCGCCTCTTGATGCTTGGTACGCCTTTGCGCAAGTTGGGCGCTCCTTATTCTGCCATGATATTGACAGGATGCGGAGCTGCCTGGATTCTTTCAGTCGGTGCATTGACATCTTTGCGTTTTCTCTATGCCGGTGCTCTTGAAGGGCTGGGTGCCACATATAGTGGTCTGTTGTGGGGCATCGGTGTCGGAACTCTTCTTGCGCTGATTGTTATCGTTGTCAATATAATGGCGGTCAGCCGTAAGATAGTGTCTGCCTGGGGACTCAGGATAAGCGATGCAGGATAAGAGAATACTCTGGGCAGGTGTCTTTATAGTTCTTATGGCAATACTCTTCATGGTCTACTTCTTCGTGGATCCAATGGAGGTAAAATGGATGCCGAGGTGTATATGGAAGGTAGCCACCGGCACCGACTGCCCGGGATGTGGCTCTCAGAGGATGGTCCATGCATTGACCCACGGCGACCTGCGCACTGCTTGGCAGGCAAATGCTTATGCTCTTTGTATGCTTCCGCTTGTCGGATTCATGCTATGGCTTGAGTTGTTCAGGAAAGAATATCCTCGGATATATGGAAGGTTTCATTCTCCCGTGGTAATTTGGGTGTTAACTGGTTCTGTGTTCATATGGTGGATACTGAGGAATGTGTTTTAAGTGTTGATACATTATTAAAGGTTGAGTCTAATTATAAATATGGGTAATCAGAAAGAGACGACTGGCGGTGAGGCTGCTCAGTCAGGACATAAGGGATGTTTTCCGAGATGGATTTTTCTTCTCATCGGTATGCTTGTCGTAGCCGCTCTGTCGGTATGGTTGTGGCTGTCGAAAATATCTTCCGGCACAACACTTTTGCCAGAAGTCAAGGTGGCGTTGGTCGACACTGCAAGGGTGGAGTTATACGAGGAGTATGAAGGCTGTATTCGTGCCAGCCAGGCGGTAGAGGTCACCGCTCGTGTTGAGGGTATCCTTGAAAAGATGCTTTTCAAGGAAGGCTCCTATGTCAGGAAAGGGCAACTTCTTTTTGTGATTGACCCTAAACTGTACCAGGCCCAAGTAGATCGGGCCAATGCTCAGCTCGATCGCGCGAAAGCGTTGAAGAATAAGGCCGACCGGGACCTCAACCGTATTCGTCCACTATTTAATCAGAAAGCCGCCTCGCAGCTTGATCTTGACAATGCGGAGGCTGCTGTAGAATGCGCTGAAGCCGATGTGGAGATTTGTAAGGTCGATCTCCTTGAAGCTCAGGTTACTCTTGGTTATACCCGGGTGGCTGCTCCGATCTCAGGCTTTATTTCTGAACGTATGGTAGATGTCGGAGCTCTCGTTGGTCCCGGTGGGAAGTCTCTGCTTGCCACCATAGTAAGAAGTGACACTGTGATGGTGGATTTTTCCATGACATCACTTGAATATTTCAAGAGTAAGGACCGAAACGTCAATCTTCGTTGTGAGAATGATGGCGAATGCCTTGATAAGCTGCCTTCTTACATCACCATTACCCTTGCTGATGGCAGTGAGTATCCATATCGTGGACTTGTAGATTTTGCCGATCCGGTTGTCGATACCAAGAGTGGTACCATCTCTGTACGCGCCGAGATGCCGAATCCCGACGGGTGCCTGCTTCCGGGTGAAAAAACAAAGGTGAGAGTTCTTCTTGATGTCCTTGACGGTGCTATGACTGTCCCGGCTATAGCGGTCCAGGAGAGTGAGGAGGGGACGTATGTCTATGTGGTTTATGCTGATGGTTCTGTAGAGAAACGCTTTGTGAAGGTCGGGGATTCTGTTGGGAAGAGTGTCCTCATAAGGAGTGGACTCTCAGTTGGTGAAATGGTGGCTACCGACCGGTTTGAACTGTTATCCGATGTTGCTGTGGTAAAACCGGTGGTAGTCTCTCTGAATGGTAATTCTAAAAAAGCGGCTCGGCCGTCGGAGGATTCAAAATGAAAGGATTAGCAACAGCAGTAGTGGCAGTGACTGTCTTGTTGCTGTCAGCATGTTCAGGCGTCAAAGGTCTGAAAGAACCTTATGTGCATCATTATGATGATTTTTCCAAGATCGACTATGTGGATTCCCTCTGTCTGGCCGATCTGGAGTGGTGGAAATTCTATTCTGATTCTACACTCTGTTCGTTGCTCGAAAGAGTTGTCAATAACAACCGTGACCTTCTAAAGTCAGAGGCTCGTATAGAGCAGTTGCGGCAACTCTACGGCATATCCAAAACCAACCTACTGCCTGAGGTAGGATTCAATGTATCGGCTGAATACGAGACTACCGATCATGGAGGCACCGGAGCGACTACAAGCCCTACCTACGGTGTCAAAATACCGGTCTCTTGGGAAATAAATTTGTGGGGCTCCCAGATATGGGCCAGACGTGAGGCAGAGGCTGAATACCATGCTACGGAAGAGGAGAGCCGTGCGATTAAGATGGAACTTATAGCGGAGACCGCCGATGCTTATTATACTCTTATGGCGTTGGAAAACGAATTGATGATCGTACACCGCACGATGGATACACGTGAGGAATCAGTCAGGATAGCCAAATTGCGATATGAGGGTGGACTCACATCCGAAATGCTCTATAATCAGACATTAGTGGAATATTCTTCAGCGGCTGCTTTGGTGCCGCAATTGGAACAGAAATGGTATGAGACACGCAATAAACTTACCTTGCTGATGGGAGAGGTGCCGCACGACATCGATCAGATTGGAAAGTTGCCACAGACTTTCATAGGCCCTGAGCAGCTTCCCGCCGGTATGCCGTCCGATCTGCTAAAGCGTCGCCCCGATATCCGTGCAGCCGAGCAGCGGCTCAATGCAGCGCGCGCCAATGTGGGTATGACCTACGCTGACCGTTTCCCCTCATTCAGTATCAATCTGAACCCTGGGCTTGAGAATGATGCGCTTACAAACTTCTTGAAGTCACCGTATAATGATATTATAGGTTCTTTGGCCGGTCCTCTGATTGACTTCAATCGGCGCAAAAAGAAATACAAAGCATCTCTTGAGGCCTACGAAGAAGCGCGTCTTGACTATGAGGATGTGGTCTTGAAGGCCTTCACAGAAGTCAATACTATCCTTCATACTTACTATCATGTGCAGGAATCTTTCTATCGCACCAAGGAACTGCGTGATGCCTCGGCCGAATATATGCAATTGGCACAACTTCAGTTCCGTGCCGGTATGATCAACTATATAGATGTGCTTGACGCGCAGCGTAGCTACTTTGACGCACAGATAGCTTTCTCCAATGCTATTAGAGACCAATACACTGCCCTTGTCAATATCTACAAGGCTCTTGGTGGTGGATGGCGAACTCCTAATCCCAGACCGAGGGAGTGAGTGGTAAATGGTAAGGTTTAAGTTACAAGTGTGTTTATAAGAAGGGGAGGATGAAGGAATAGATACGTGGATTAGCGCGCAGGGATGCAGTAGCCTTTGCAATCTGGTTTTCCACTGTTTTCACTGAGAGGTTGAGCTCATTTGCGATTGCCGCGTAGGTCATTCCGTCGCGTTTGTTCATCAGGAAAATTTCCCGGCGTCGGGGAGGCATAGAGTCTATCGCCTGCCATAGCCTGGCATCCCGCTCTGCTGTATCGATATCTTCCTCTGTCACTTCATTTGTATTGTCTGGCAGGGAGGTATAGCGTCCCTCGTTGCGTAGTTGTTCTAATGACGAATTGCGCACGGTCCTGTACATATACCTTTCCAAAGAATCAAATTCGTGTCCCTCTCGGATCATGTCCCAGACGCGCACGAACGACCCCTGCACGCTGTCGTGTGCAAGGGTGGTATCCTCAGTGATGCGTAGGGCATACATGCAGAGCGGCATGTAGAGTTCTTTGTAGATAATGGTAAATTCTCCTGCTGTCATTTCTGAATGCGAAGTTACTTAAAAATCCCCTGTTGTGCAATAGCTATTAATTCCAGAAATGGAATCGTCATACTTGACTCCGCATAGGCTGCTACTACCCCGGCTCCAGTAGAGACATTGCTATATGGGTATACGGGATTTGCCAGTCCGACTCCTCCGAGAGCGCCTACTATACCATCGTTGGCTTCCCATACTGATATCACGTGTTTGTAGTAAGATGGATCGATATGGCGTAAGATGACTTGAATACCGCATTCTTTTGGTTCCGGAATATTCGACGGATTGCGGTAGACAAATGAAAAATTGTTGAAGCCGATGTGCACTGGATATGTAAGTCCGTTGATCTGGCGGTCAGAGAATACAGTGTATCCACTCGTCAATGCTATAGTAGACTCTAATACAGACACATGCTCTGTCATGAGCGGTTCACCGGAAAAATCAATTTCTATATAGGAATTCACAAAGGCGAACGTATCGTCTTCTTGGTTAGTGTAGGAAGAATAGTCTACTTTCAAGTCGTAGAAATCTGTAGATGTGTATGGATCTGAGAAGTAGGCGAGAAGCTTTAGATTCATTTGTAATATGCAACCTTGAGATATGACTGGATAATCAGATATGTTTCCATTTACTACGCAGTCGGCCAGCTGGGTCTCGATCTTGTCAAGTGGTACTGGATAGGGTATGGTGACAGCTGCTGTGGCGTCTCCGTATCGAACTGATGTGGCTTCAAGACGAATAATGTCGCCGCTTTCAGGGATGTATTCGCTTTGGTAGCATTCCCGTTGCGGTGGGTATGGCCCTCCTGGATGATAGGATGGATTCTGAATTACAGTTTGTGTAAGTTTTTCCTTTAATTCACCGTTTACGAAAAGATTCACCTCTGCATCCCGTACATTGATGTCCAATCTGTTTTCGTCTCCTTCGGCCCAATTCCATGTGCGGGTCAGAAAGATTGTTATAGGTTCACCGGGCTTGATTTCTGAGTTCATGCATAGCACCGGATTGGACTCAATGTTGGGATCGAACTCAGTATAGCAGGCGGTCAGGCCTGCAGTCATTGCCGTTAGTAGCAAGAGATATAATTTCTTTAGAATAGCCATGTGTAGGATACTGATGGGATTATTGGAATCAGTTTTAGTTTTTTAAATGCCGGTTTATGGTCGATGTTTCCGTATTGGTCATAATCATAGCTCGAATTGGAATAGTCGCGGATTATAGCTATTGTGTTCATGTTGCAGTAAGCGTTGTATAGCGAGAAGTTCCAATAGCCATGACGTGTGTTACGACGAAAGTTAAGGTCAAGCCGATGATAGAATGGAAGCCTGAAATTGTTTTCTTCTGCCGGAAGCAGCATGTCGTAATGCCATGGGCCGATTAAGGGATCTTGCCAGAGTTGTGTAGGGAGCGTGATGCGGTTGCCGCTCATTCCTGTCCATGAAGCTGAAAGCTCCCATTTCTGTGATATTTTCCAGTTTAGGAGTATGTTGATTTTATGTCGGTTGTCGAAGCGTGCTGGAAATTTTCTGCCGCCATTCTTATCCGCATATTGGCGATCGGCCCAAAGAAGTGAATATGCAATATGGCCGGTTATCTTACCATAATCTTTGCTCACTTTGAAGTCTATACCTTTGGCCGTTCCCTTTCCAGGTGTGAGTTTTTCGCTCCATTCGGCCTCCGGAGGAAGGAGATAGTATTCGTCGGCATATTCCAATAGATTGTCCATCCATTTGTAATAGGCTTCTGCCGAGAAGGTAAACTGGTTGTTAAGTGTATAATAACCTCCTATTGCTATCTTGTCGGCTATCTGTGGCTTTTGTGACCCCACAATCGGTACCCATTGGTCGGTGGGGAGGGAGATGGAACTTTGCATAAGCTGATGCACATACTGGACAGTACGTGAATAACCTCCCTTGATAGTCCAGTTGCCTCCTGTGTGGAATCTGAAGGATACTCTTGGCGACAAGGCATCGTGTGTCTTGTCGTCGATGTTGAAGAGTGAATAGTGAAGGCCATAGTTGATGCGTAATTGAGAGAATGGTGTCCAGTCTGCGCCGGCATAAATGTTCACTTCATTGGCTTCGTAGGAACGTACCCGGTCTTTTACTGTGGTATTAAGGTCGCCGCTTACAAGAGTACGCTTAGTCAACGAAGGGAGGAAAGAATGGCGTGTGTATCCTCCTCCGAAAGATATCCTGTGTGCCGGATGCGGACGCCAATCGAAGTCGCATTTCAGTATCCAGTCGTGTATATGGTTGCGGGAATTTATCTTGTCGAAAGTCTGCCGTATGCGTTCTTTATCTTTGTTAAGCTCGAACTCTTCAGTGTGTGCGAGATGGGAAGCGTAGCGGGTGAATGCACCGGTGATTTCTCCGAATAGATTGGGGGTGAGCACATAGTTCCACCCGGCTGAAGCCACAAGATTACCCCAGCGTAGGTTTGATTTCTCTGTGTCATGCTCGATTGACCAGTATGAGTCCCGGTTTAAATATAGATAGTCTTCTCCATAGTAGAACATCGCGTAGGCACGGCTGCGGTCGGAGAAGCGATGGTTGATTTTGGCGTTAATGTCGGTGAATGCATAGCCGAACTTTAGCTTGTCGCTCTCATTGAAACTGCTGATTATAGCGCTTGCCGGGAGTGAGAGTACATCATACCATGAGCGACGAGCTGCTACCGAATAGGAAGTCTGTCCTTTTTTTATTGGTCCGTCTACGTTTACAGCTGCTGAGGTGAGCCCTATTTTTACACTGCCGTGATGTGCCTCCATGCTTCCGTCTTTTGTGTTGACATCTATGTATGAAGATAGTCGACCGTCATATTTCGCTGGAAATGAACTCTTGTAGAAGTCTACATTTCGGAGAGCTTCTGTGTTGAATGCAGAGAAGAGACCTCCGAAGTGGTTCACTTGATATAGTGGTATATTGTCGAGCATATATAGATTTTCATCAGCACTTCCGCCATGCACATACATCCCGGCCATCCCTTCTACTCCTGCTGACACACCCGGTTCAAGCTGAAGGGTCTTCACCAGGTCACTCTCGCCGAAGATGACAGGGGTAGACAGTATTGAAGAGCGGCTGACGTTCATTGATCCTATCTCAGCGGTGTTTATAGCCCGGTCGCTGTTTTTATTGCCTATTACTGTCACCCCTTCCAGCATTCGGGCATCTTCAGTAAGTTTTACATCCAGACTTTTTGAAGTCTTCAGTTGTATTTGGCCGGTATAGTATTCCTCATAACCGGATCCGTTAAATGACACTGTCACCTCTCCGGCCGGAACGGTAAGGGAATAAAAACCTTGGGCATTGGTAGCAGTGCGGATTTCGGAGGGATGGACTGTCACTGTCACTCCCGGGATTGCCTCTCCGTTTTCTTCTTCCCTTACGAAGCCACTCAATGTGGCTTTCATAGGCTTTTGTTTCTCTTTCCGGAAAAGAAGCACGTTATTGCCACGTATCCGGTAGCTGATACCACTTCCCGTCAGCATTCTGTCGAGCACTTGCTCCAGAGGTTGATTATTGGCGGTGACGGTCACTTTCAATGCTTTCAGCAATCCGGCAGGGTAAATGAAATTCCTGCCGCTTTGCTCCATTAATTCGGCAAATACTTTTTCAGCCGATTTTTCTTGAGCTATGATACTCACTTTCTGTGCCTGCACGGTGAAAGACACAGCAAGCAGCGCTGATAGGGATACAATCGTTAAGCGTGTCATTTCTCTATGCTTAGATTTGTGCCGAGTAGATCGTTGATGGCAGCTACGAGGTCTTCAGCTGTACCTCGATAGCTAAGTGTCAAGGATGGCTGGCCTTCTGTCTCTCCGGATATCTTGACTCCGTAGGCTTCTTCTATAGCCTTTACTACATCGGGAAGAGATGTGTCTTCAAACTTCATTTTCTTCACCTTTTCTTCCGCAGATGGTTGCTCTATCTGAGGTACAGTTGTTTCTATTTTTGGAGAAGAAGTATTGGTTTGATTATTAATATTGTTGAGAGCCAAATAGGTCGTGATAGCCGCAGCTGCCAATAGGGTTGTGCCTATTACGGATGCAGCTACAGCATGGCGCTTCCAGAAAGAAAATCCCTCTTCGATAAACGAGGTATCGGGTTTGAATGCACCGGGACTATAGAATCTGGTCACGAACCGTAACGATTTTTTCATTTTTTCAGTCATAATCACAAGAGTGTTAAATTTACTTGATGCTGTTTAGGCAATCGCGATTACAACCTAAAGAGTGTGTTTTCCTGAAATACCCCTATCGAAAAATTAAAAAAATTTTTGTTCGAGAGTGAAGTTGCAGTATGTATGGTTTTCGTGAGACATTCCAGAGTATGACCTAATGTCTCATTAGTTGCTCTTCTTTAAATTGGCGGCAGATACGACTGCCACTACCAATGCAAAGACAGCTATGCCGGCAAAGGAAGTGTGGAGGCCATAGTGCTTGGCTACAAAACCTATCAGCACCGGGCCAAGCAATATGCCGGAATATCCAAGTGCATTCACAATGCTAATGATGTTTTGCACAGCCATCCCCTTTATGCTTGATGCAAACGAGATGAATTGTGGGACGATATTGGCGGCTCCCAATCCCACAAGAGCAAAACCAATTGCGGTGGTGACGATGTTCGGAATCATAATAATGAGGAAAAAACCTACCGCTACCGCCAATGCTCCAAGCACTACAACACGTCGCTGACCTAATTTGTCGACAATCTTGTCCCCAAGAAAACGCATTGCAGTCATCGTTATTGCAAAAGCTGTATAAAAGAAACCTGCAGATGCGATATCTACTCCACGGTTCTCACTGACGAATATCGCCGACCATCCCATTACCGCTCCTTCTGAAGCATACATGATGAAGCATAGCAATCCTATTACTATCACCATTGGAGGAATGTAGAATCTTTTTCTCTCCGCTGTTTTAGTCTCCACTTGTTGATTTGCACTTTTAATATCCTCTTTCTTCAGCAGGCCTCGGCAACATACAGCCATCGCTATCAATATCAACATCATGCTGATTGCCACTGCCCACGCCGGAACAATACCTAACGAGAAGAGGATACTCATCACGCCTGCCCCGATCAATGTGCCAAGAGAATATCCTCCGTGAAAACCCGACATAAGATGCTTGCCCGTCTGATGTTCGATGGCTACGCCATTTATGTTGGCAGCTACATCAATAAGTATTGTGCAAGCTCCAAATATCATCAGCATGGCAGCAGTCAGCCATACACTAACCATCAAGCTGATCGCCAATAGAGCCAAAGCCATCAGAAATCCTGACAAATAGACGACTGGTTTTGCTCCAAATCTCATACACAACCATCCCGAAACGGGAAGGGCACAAATGGAGCCAAGACCTGAGCAAAGCATAAGGAGTCCCAGTGTTTCCTCATCAAGAGAGAATGCACTTTTCACGTAGGGCACCAATGGAGCCCAAGCCGCCTCAAGACATCCAATGACGAGGAATGCCATGCGGTTTGCTATAAGCGGATGCTGCTTATTTTGTGTATTATTCATAAATTCAGTTAAAATTCAGGTATAGAATATTATCTTTAGCTATCGCAAGGATAACGGCTTTCTGACTTACTCCAACTTCTCACGGTCGCATGAAAATCCCTGCAAAATTAATAAAAATGCCTTGATTATGCAATTCGCATTATGTAAAAAGCATAATGCAAGTTGCATAATCGGTATCCATTTTTGTTGGACAGCACACAGCAGTTGGCATCTGCTGGTTTTTCACTTTTCTATTGGACTAACGACTCTTTTAGGACAAAGATTATTGTCCGTTGATCGGAACCGAAACCAATAGAATAACAAAAATAAGCTTCCGCATCATTGCTATGGTGGCGGAAGCTTAAATTATACAAGCTTTGTTTTCTCGAATTAATTGTTTTTAGGGACGACCAGTGTCAGGGTGCTTCCTTCAATTTGCTTGCCCATATATATGATATGGTCGTCAAAATGAGGTTTCTTATTTTCCCATACCAGACGATGAGAGAATTCAAAGTCATATACAGTGTTGATGGCCGTGATACCAAACGTAAGCTTTAGAGTTCGTGAAGAGGCTCCATCAAACTCTCCGAAATATAAATAATATGGTTGAGTGTGCCATACTCCACTCCATACCGCTCCGTAAAAATGGGGCAGTAAGGCTCGAGAGGATGTGGCAAGATCGTCTTTGTTCCATACAGCATCAAACCTCTTATCTTCGTATCCGATCCACATAGACTCGTTGACCCAGTTACCGCTTACCTCCGGATCAAGTAGGTTTGCCCCGGATTCATCTACGAGCTGTATTGACAATACAGAGGGCGCTATATCCCAGATTAATTCATCATCCGGCATATCCGGCATATCTGGCATATCGTCATTTTTTGAGCATCCTCCCATAATCATTAGCAAAGTGGCAACCATGAGAGAGTAAAATCTAAATAAATATCTCGGTCTTTCCATATTTCCAATATTGTTAATTTACCGACAAAGTTAGTAAAATTCCATCAATTATGCAAATAACTTTATGTGAAAAGCATAAAGTTATTTGCATAATCTTAGTATGAGGTTTTGATTTCCACGGCTCTTTCATTTAAACTTGTCTATCTCTTGTCTATGATGTCTTTTCCCCC
>CAYSMP010000056.1:0-20595 GCA_964432215.1 uncultured Sangeribacter sp. | reverse complement strand
TGAGCGTCAGGAATATCGTCTCAGTGCACCTCAGATCATAGAGGAAGATCATCTGATGATGGAGAAACTGATGAAATTTATTGAGGAGCGTATCGGCGATGAGAATCTTAAGATCGACGACATGGCAGACGCTGTCGGGATGGGACGCACGGTGTTCTATGGGAAAATTAAGGCAATAACAGGTATGGCTCCGAGTGACTTCCTGCGTACTCTAAGAATGCAGCGTGCCGAAGAACTTATCGTAAGGAGCAATCTTACTTTTTCACAAGTGGCATTCAGCATCGGCTTCTCTGATCCGAAATATTTCACCAAGTGCTTCAAGAAGGAGACAGGCATGACTCCGTCGGAATATCGCAAACTGAAACGCGATGCAGAAGAAAAGGGATAATTTTTTAACGAAAAAAGGAGTCCTATCTGACATCAAGGCCAACTAACGATAATTTTTAATAATATAAAGAGGTCATAGATAATTAATTTTGTGGAAAACTTTCACAAAATTATGAAACTAAAAAAAATTGTAGGAATAGCGACTACTATTCTGTGTGCAAATCTTCCGGCATCAGCGGAGGGGCCGTTTCATGCTGTAGTTGCAGCCGATGGCACGGGTGATTACAAGACCGTAGGGGAAGCGATCGCCAATGCTCCGGAAGGACGCAATGCGCCATGGCTCATTCTGGTCAAGAAGGGTGATTACATCGAACATGTCTCTATCCCCGCCTCAAAACCATATATACATCTCATAGGGCAGGATAAGCATAATACTGCCATAAGAATGAAACAAAATGTAGGAGGAGAGCCTAATGGCACTGAGAAGCCGGGCAAAACTGCATATTGGGACTATTCGGTGCATAATCCGAAAGCTAAAAATGGAGCCAAAGGATTTGCTGTCGTAGTGGTGGAAGCTCCACATTTCTACACGGAAGGTATCTCCTATATCAATGACTGGGGTGTAGAATCAAGCAATGGTCCCCAGGCTTTGGCTATGCGCAGCAACGCAGACTGCGGGGCATTCAACGACTGTATCTTCCGATCTTTTCAAGACACATGGTACACAGCCAGTGCCGACACGGCACGTCATTATGTGAAAGACTGTTTTATAGAAGGTGCCGTAGACTATTTCTATGGAGGAGGAGATGTGTTGGTTGAAAACAGTACATTCTACAATGTCCGCAGTGGCTCTGTGATAGTGGCGCCAAGCCATGATAATGCCAAATATGGCTATGCCTTTGTCAATTGCACTATCGACGGCACGCCGGAAGCAGCAGACGGAAAACTGAAACTGGGCCGTCCCTGGCACAACAATCCCAGGACAGTATATATCAACACTACAGCGCTTATTCCTATTTCCGAAGAGGGATGGACGGATATGGGTACTATCCCGGCTCTATTTGCCGAGTACAACACCCATGATTTCAACGGAAATCCGGTCGACCTAAGTAAGCGTAAGTCAGTATTTAGGCACCGCAACCGTCAGACGGGGGAGGAATTCAGCGGGAGTTGCCCAAACACTATCAGTAAGGAGGAAGCAGAGAAATATACGTATGAGAATATGATTCTTGCCGGTGATGGTTGGGATCCCCGCAAGATGATGGTCAAACTCGCAGCTCCAAGAGGTTTTTCATATATAGATGGCATGCTGACATGGGAGCCCGTGAAAGATGCCGCCGGATATGTCGTATATGACGGCAATGATATAATAGCTACGACTATCGATACATCATGCAGAGTGCCGGAAGTCAGAACAGCTCTCAAGGTGCGCGCAGTCAATGAGTATGGGTCGTTGGGCAAGCAAGGAGGATTATGAGAATGCATAATGCTTAATTGACTTTGTCCATGCTAAAGCAAGTCATCATACAAAAATATTTATCGCTGAATTTCAGATGAAATACATCTGGTGATACTATTCAATTAACTTGATTAATTACTTAACTATAAATACTAACCGAATTATGAAAAAGCTGAGCAAGATGCTTATGGCTGCCGCTTTGGCTGCGTATCCGTTGGTTGGGCTTGATGCCAAGACCACGCTATACATATGCGGCGACAGCACCATGGCCAACTATGCTACTGACGGTTCTACCCCGACAAGAGGATGGGGTCAGTATTTCGGTACATTCTTCACCTCTGACATTGACGTGATCAACTACGGCAAGGGAGGCATGGATGTGCAGAATTTCTATACCAGTGCGAGCTATTGGCCTGCTATCAAGGCTAAGTTGCAGCCGGGTGATTACGTACTTATGCAGTTTGGCCACAACGACGAGAAGAACGGCGGCATGGATGGCCGTAAGTTAAAGGCCTATTACGAGTCGATTGGCGACAAGGAGGCAGCCGCTGCTGTCGACACCCGAGGCACAGAACCGAGTGGCACCTATGTGGAGACATTCTCAAAACTCGTAGACGAAGTGCGTGCCACCGGCGCCATTCCAATCCTGGCAACTCCGATCTGCCGTATGAATTTCACTAATGGTGATATCCGCCGCGCCGGACGTCATGACCTCGGCGACAGCTTCAGCTTGCTGACACCTGAAGGTCCTACCACCGGCAATAAAATCCCGGCCGATGACCACACAATGGATTATCCCTACCAGATGATCAAGCTTGCAGGGGAGAAGGGCGTGGACTATATCGACATGACCCAAGACACAAGGGAACTTTTCTGCATGTATGGTGATGCCCGTACCCATAGCATACTTTCTGACGGGGCAGGTTCGACCCATCTCAGCGTGGCAGGTGCCGCTCTTATCGCACGCCGCGCAGCAGGATTGATGGAAGATAAAAATTTATTATCTGAATATATCCAGCTTGGGGATGCAGCCATCAATTTCACTACAGACGGCGACTTCGGCACCGCATATGTAGGCAATATCCTGACAAAGGAATTCACTGTGACCGGATTCGGGCTTACTCCAGAAAAAGGAAATGTAGCTGTCAGCGTCACTGATGGATTTGAACTCTCACTCGATAAGTCAGAGTGGACTACTTCAATAAATATTCCATATGAAGGGGGAACTCTCATCAACTCATTCTATGCACGCACTAATATTGACAAGGATGGCGAGACAAACGGCGTTCTTACCGTAGATGCGGATGGCGCTACCACTACGTTGGATTTGGTAGCTGTCGGTGAGCCAATCCCGGGCACCGGGCAGTTCTCACTTGGCTGGCGTCTTGAAGAAGATGATGATTATGACGTCAGCGGTGAAGTGATCCCGGTAGATATGCAGATCGAAGGGCTTGAAGTGAAAGGCTACGACAATGGCCTTCGTCTTGCTCCGGCTTCCGGCTGGCCTGCAGGCGACATCGACGAGTCTCCCACACGCTATGCTGAGTTTGGCTTGAAAGTACCTGAAGGAAAGAAACTGGTTATCAATAAACTTACTATGAAGGTTGGTGGCATGGATACCGACGCTATGCAGTGTCATGTAAGCTGGTCGGTTGAAGATGGCTTTGGCAATCCTACCACTTTCTATTCTCCCCTTGAGATGAAAGGCGGCGAGATGAATGCGGTCTCCACCGATATGATGATCAATGTGCCGGAAGGCAAGACCCTGCGTCTGCGTGTCTATCCTTGGACCACGGATGCTCAGCAAAACGGTACTATCTGTATTTCCGACGTCAATATCGCAGGATATGTAGCCAACAACGCGACTGGGGTATCGTTGGCTTGGCCTCTTGACAAGGGTGTAGACAACCCCGTCTCTGCCGAGACTTCAAGCGCAGCCTTTTCTTATACATCTTATGCTGTAGGAAAAGACCTGAAAGTGGCTGGGACCGGTAAACCTGTCGATGTCACCGGCACAATGTATCAGCCATTGATCAGCAATCAAAGCGAATATACAAATGATGGATCGATAGAGTTTTCCCTTCGTCCTAAGGCAGGTATCACTTTCCAGCCTAAGCATATAAGTTTCTATGCCACTCGTAATGGTACGGGTGGCGGTGTGCTTAAGGCTTCTATTGAAGTTGGCGACCACATCGATGTGCTTGACGATGACATCCAGCCTATCAGAAACAATGTCGAGCCCAAGCAGCTCTTGTGGGAAAAGGATCTTGACGGAGTAGTTGTCTATAACAACGCAATGACATTCCGCATCGCCATCAAGTCTCTCGCCGACAATAAGACCGTGACAATCCACAGCGTGAAGATTGATGGTGAGGTATCAGGCGAGGAGGTAGAGGTGCCTTCCTATACGATCACTGCAACACCTTCAATACCGGAGGCCGGAACTGTGACCCGTACCCCCAACACTTCAAAGATTGATGAGGGGCAGAAGGTGACTCTTGCCGCATCTGAGAATTTCGGTTATAGATTCCTTGATTGGAGCGTCGACGGCAATGTTATCTCTACTGAGAATCCCTATTCTTTCCTTGCTTCTGAAGACTTGAATATCGTAGCTGATTACGAAGTACTGACTACATATCCTCTCGAAGTCCTGGTAGAAGGAGGAGCCAACGACTATATGGTAGCAGTTGAGCCGGAAGGTGAACTGATCGATGGAGTCCGCTACTATGTAGAAGGCACAGAAGTGAAACTTTCTGCTTCCAACAATAGAATTCTTTCCTTCACCAACTGGGATGACAACACTACCGCTTTGAGCCGCAACATCGTTATGGACGGGGCAAAGAAAGTGGCTGCCAACTATGCATGTGAAGACTATATCGTAGGCTGGGATTTTCATTTTGATGAACCCGCCAGCGATCGTCCAGCTGATTTCTGTGTGGAAAGCGACAATTCAGGCATGATGAGACTTCACAATGAGGAGGGCTCAGTCACAGGCTGGCTCAGCAGAGGCATAAGCCGTGGTGATGAGAACGGCAGATATGCCGGCCGCATCTGGAAACTCCGCAGCGACAAGAATTTCTTTGAGGCTTCTTTCAGCGCAGCAGGCTACAGCAACCTGAGAGTTGCTTCGGCACTCAGCTGCAGCTACAATACATACACACGCTTCTTCGTTCAGTACAGCCTTGATGGTAAGAATTATGAAACTATCGGCGAGATGATGCCGGGCAACCGCTCATGGACTGACGCTGAATTTGATCTTCCTAAGGATGCCGATGGTGCAAGCCGTGTCTACATCAGATGGTATCCTGACTTTGAGGCACCTCTTCATGGCAATGAGACCGACTATGACGGCCTTGCAATCACAGATGTATTTATTTTGGCCTCACCCGATGCGGCTGATGACACCACAGCTCCAGTTCTTCTTACCTCTATCCCTGCCCAGGGTAGTATCGGCGCTTCAATCAGCGGTTCTGTAGTGCTGACATTCGACGAGAAAGTCAAAGTTGGCAACGTAAAGGCTACACTTAATGGTAAGGAACTTGAAGGAAGCGTAGCCGGCAAGGTTGTGATGTTTAAATATAGCGGATTGAACTATAATACTGAATATACCTTCTCTATGCCGGAAGGTGCTGTCGTAGACCGCAATGGCAACAAGGCTGCCGCTCTCGACCTTAAGTTTACTACAATGACACGCACAGTGCCTGAGGCCCGTCTTTACGATGCAGTTGTCGACATCGACGGCACCGGCGACTATGTATCGCTTCAGGAAGCTATCGATGCGGCTCCAGCCAACCGCGTTTCGCCGTGGTTGATCTTTGTAGAAAATGGTCGCTATAAAGAGCATATCGATATCCCTGCCAATAAGCCTTTCATCCACATTATCGGTCAGGACCGCGACAAGACAGTGATCTGCGACGACCGCCTGAGCGGTGGTGACAATGCAGTGCATGTAAGCGTGGGTGCTACTTTGGTAGTGCATGCAAGCGACTGCTTCTTTGAAAATATCACTTTCGAAAATACTTATGGACATGAGCAGAAGAATGGTCCGCAGGCATTGGCTGTCAATACCGATTGCGACCGCGCTGTCTTCAACAATGTGGCAATGCTTTCGTATCAGGATACCTGGATCACTCCCGGAAAATCTGCTTACCGTGTTTATGTCAACAACTCATTTATTGAGGGTGCGGTAGACTTCATCTACAATAGCGGTGACATTTACATTGAGAATACTACTCTATACATCACCCGCGAGTCTGGCGGCTATATCGTAGCTCCTTCTCATGCTGAGGATGTGAAGTGGGGGTATGTATTCCGTGATTGTAAGATTACAGCTCCCGGCGATCCATCCAAGACATCAGTATGGCTTGGCCGTCCGTGGCACAACAGCCCGAAGACAGTATTCCTCAATACTTGTGCAGAGGTGACAATTCCTGCTGCCGGCTGGGCGGAGCATATGGGTGGTCTTCCCGCTATCTGGGCTGACTGGAACACTTATGATGCCAAGGGTAACCTTCTTGACTTGAGCCAGCGCCGCGATACATATTGGATAGAAGTAGACGGCGAGAAGGTCTATGGAAAGGCTAAAAACTTCCTGACTGACGAAGAGGCTGCCGAATATACACTCGAAAATGTAATGAGCGGTGATGACGATTGGCATCCTGCTATCAAGACTGAGGCATGTGAGGCTCCGGTTGTCAGCGTCAATGGCAACGAACTCAGCTGGAATGCTGTTCCATATGCTATCTGCTATGTTATCACCAATGGTGACGAAGTGGTTGGCTTCACTACCGACACTACTTATACTGCTACAGTTGATGCTGCTGACTTTGTAGTTCGCGCAGTCAATGAGTTCGGTGGCCTGAGCGCAGTTGGCGACAACAGCACGGTTTCCGTTGATGATCTTGAGGCTGCTGGCGATTTCGAGATTGTGGGAGTTTATGACGTCAATGGAGTCCGTCTTTCTCAGCCGACTGTTGGCTTGAATATCATCGTAAGAGAGAATGCTGCAGGAATGCGCAAGATCGAAAAGATGATGATCACCAAGTAATCCTTCATTGGTAGGTATATAGTTCGACTTTTGCAAGTCGAAAGTCGAATTTAATATTGAATTTTAAGTTAACTTGCGAGACTTAAATTTGCGTTTTAAGTCTCGCAAGTTATTTTTTTCAAACTATATTATACTCAACTTTCGTTTGCGAAAGTTGAAGGTTATAAGGTTAATAGGTTATAAGGTTAATAGGTTATAAGGTTAGTGGGTTATAAGGTTAGGAGATTATAAGGGAAATGATAAAATTACTCACTTAATAAGTTTTAAACAGAATCTTATTAACTGCATAACCATTTATTATTTAATAAAATATGCGAAAGATAAATATGGTATTGAATCTTAGAAAATCACTCTTCTCAGTTTTGGCGCTTTTTATCGCTTCAGTCTCGGCATTGGGTGCTGACTACAGTAAGTATTATACCGATCTTCCGGTGAAAATTAATCAGGTCCGGGATTTTTCCATTCCTTCCTACTCTGTGCGAATCAATGATTTTGGTGGCGTAAACGATGGCGTGACTCTCAATACGGAAGCATTTGAGAAGGCAATTGCACATCTCTCGTCGAAGGGTGGCGGGCATCTGATTGTTCCTGAGGGAATATGGTATACCGGCCCTATTGAGCTTGACAATAATATAGATCTTCATCTCGAACGTGGGGCACTTATCCTTTTCAGCGAGAACCTTGCTGATTATCCTGTGAGGAAATCATTTTGGGAAGGGCTCGCCACGTATAGAGCCATGTCACCAATTACAGCTCGAAGCAAGAATAATATTTCAATTACCGGCGAGGGGACTATCAATGGCAATGGGCACTGCTGGCGGCCTGTCAAAAAAAATAAGATGACTGATGGTCAGTGGAAGAAGCTTACAAAAAGTGGCGTTGTCAACCAGAAGGGTGACATGTGGTTTCCTAACGAAAAGATATGTTACTATTATGAGCATCAAGACATAATGAAGAAAGTGAACAAAGGCGATGATCAAGCTATTCAAGATGCACATGATTATCTCCGGCCGGTTCTTGTGTCGTTGGTCAATTGTAAGAATGTTTTGCTTCAAGGGGTTACATTTGAAAATTCTCCGGCGTGGAACGTCCATCCATTGATGTGTGAAAACCTTATAGTAGACAATGTCAGTATCCGTAATCCTTGGTATGGCCAGAATGGTGATGGGATTGACATTGAATCCTGTAAGAATGTGCTTCTTGTCAACAGCAGTTTCGATGTTGGCGATGACGCAATCTGTATGAAAAGTGGGTTGGACAAATATGGTCGTGAGCGCGGGATGCCCACTACCAATGTTCTGGTTGATGGTTGTACGGTATATCATGGTCATGGCGGTTTCGTTATAGGAAGTGAGATGTCTGGTGGCTGCAATGATATAGTGGCTAAAAACTGTGTCTTTATTGGCACTGACGTAGGTTTGCGCTTTAAGTCCACACGAGGCAGAGGTGGAGTGGTCGAAAATATTTATGTCGACAATATCAAGATGACTGATATTCCGGGAGATGCCCTTACTTTCGACCTTTACTATGGTATCAAGCCTGGAGCCCCAGTACCTCCAGTCAGTGAAGAAACACCTTGTTTCCGCAATATCTTTATCAAGGATGTGGTTTGTCGGTCTGCCGGACGTGCGGCTAATTTCAATGGTCTCCCTGAAATGCCGATGAAGAATGTTGTGATTGAAGACAGTCGCTTCCGTGCTGACAAGGGATTTAATCTCAACAATGTAGATGGATTGACCATGAAAAATGTTATAGTCGATGTCCCGGGCGAAAAAATCACTTACGGCGAAGGAGTCAAAAATATAAGGATTGAAGATATTTAACTCAAGTTTCTGATTTAATAAGTTGTTATTTTCTATGCGATTATATCTTACGCAGAGAGGCAAAGGGCTCACAGAAGTTAAATATTGAGAGCAGCAGTTTTTTGAAATATTCTTGAAGTAAGAACAGGAGATAGCAGCCAAATAGGTTGCGTATCTCCCGATTTTTGATTAACTTTGCATTCGGACTTCCACGCTGTGGGAGCGTGGCTCAAAAGAGTGTACGCAACGGCATGCGGGAGTCTGATGACATATTTAAGAAAAGCGTATATTGACGCTTTGTCTTTGGCAACCTGAAAATCTCGCAAGTTTTCAAACCGAAGTCAAGGATGAAGTAACGATAGACGCCACGGGTATGTATATACCTATCCGGACTCATTTCAAGCGTATGCTTGAGATGGGTTTGGGGTATTTGCATATACGGCGTGGAGTCTGTTGCTTATCCTACTTCGGTGGTTAATGCGAGATACCTCAGGTTGCGGGACGAGTAACGATAAGACTCCCCGCTTTTCTTTACCCCAACCCCGATATCGCCATTTGGAGTCAATGGCTGTGAAAGCTGATGGCTCGAATATACGATAATATAGAATTGAAATTTACAGAGGGCTTGCAGGGTATAATTTCTGCAGCTCTTGTAAAGCGTGTTGATTTTTGCGTTGGTTATTTCAATTTGCGTGGCTGGGATCTCATAATAGATCAAATCGACCAGTTGCCCGGCGATTATGTTGAAGAAGAATCTGCCCGTGAACCTCAATTGCGCGTATGCCGTCTCCTTGTCGGAATGCACCAGCCTCCAGAGGAATATACTCGTTGGCTCTACTCTAAGGATAACCTAACCCCTGATGGCGAATTCGTACGCAGTCAAAAAGTGAAGATAGCACGTGAGTTTCGTAAGCAGCTTCAGCTCGGGCTACCAACCAAGAAAGATGAATTTACACTTCGCCGTCTCTCTCAACAGTTGAAAGATGGCAAGGTCTACGTAAAACTATATCTCCGCCACCCTCTCCACGCCAAACTATACCTCGCTTATCGGCCGGAGGACAATTTCAATAAGATACTGGCTCTGATGGGAAGCAGCAACCTGACTTTCTCAGGACTAAGAGGGAATGGTGAATTGAATGCTGAATTTGCAGATAGCGACCAGTCCAAGAAATTGGCAAATTGGTTTGACGAACGCTGGGACGACAAATTTTGTATAGACATCACAAAAGAGCTTACTGATGCCATTGACAATTCATGGGCAGGAGGTAAGACCATACCACCCTATTATATTTATCTAAAAGCTGCATATCATCTTAGTCGTGAGGCACGTGATGGGATTAAAGAGTTTGAGTTAACTCCGGAATTCAGGCGTGAGCTTTTCGATTTTCAACAGACGGCGGTTAAAATTGCTGCAAGGCACTTGCGCAATGACAAGCGAGGAGGTGCAATGATTGGGGATGTTGTCGGGCTTGGCAAAACAATAACCGCGTGTGCAATAGCAAAAATATATGAGACCACCTATGCGAGCAGCACACTGATCATCTGCCCTGCAAATTTGCAGGAGATGTGGAAAAAGTATGCCCGGAAATATGATTTGAAAGTTGATATTATGTCGATGGCCAAACCTATTGACATCGACAACGCCCGATATTACCGTCTTATAATTATTGATGAAAGCCACAATCTTCGTAATGGGGCTAAAGGGACAAGATACAGAAACATCAAGGCTTTAATTGACCGTCAGGACAGCAATGTCTTGCTTCTCACAGCGACACCATATAATAAGGATTTTTCTGACCTCGCAAACCAGTTGCGTCTGTTTATTGACGACGACCAGGATCTCGGTATGCGCCCGGAAGCCTACATCCGGAATCTCGGAGGAGAACGCCAATTCATGCAAGCGCATAGCGAGACTTTTATACGCTCCATATCAGCCTTTGATAAAAGCAATTGTGTGGAAGATTGGAATGAATTGATGAAACTGTTCCTTGTACGCCGCACTCGAACTTTCATCAAAGAGAATTACGCCAAAACTGATCCAACAAATTGCCGTCGGTATCTTGAATTTCCTAATGGTGACCGCTCATACTTTCCGGATCGTATACCCAAAGCACTCAAATTTGAAACTACTCCGGGCGACCAATATTCCAGGCTGTATTCTGATAAGATGATCGATATGATGGAGTCACTTAAACTCCCTCGTTATGGGCTGACTGCATTTATCAACGAAGAAAAAGCAAAGGAGGCATCCACTCTTGAAAAGCAGATTATGGAAAATCTTTCAAGGGCCGGCACTCAGCAAATGGGGTTCTGTAAATCAACGTTCTTTAAGCGTATTGACAGTTGCGGTTTCTCATTCCTGCTTACATTATCTCGCCATATTCTCCGTAATATGGTGTTTGTCTATGCGCTTGATAATAAATTGCGTTTACCCATCGGAGACGAGAACCAACTTCCTGATGATTTCCTTGACGATGACGATGTCAATAGCAATATTCTCGGAACTGATTTTTCAAATAGCAAAGCCTTGAAAGATGGAGATCTTCCAAAAATCTCGACAGACCTTGATGAATATATGCGTAGGGCTGCTGAATACTACAACTTCATTGCCACTAAGAACAATGTTTCTTTCATTGATTCAAAATATTTCAAGCGTACGCTAAAGCAACAGCTCAAAAAAGACTGTGAAACCCTGATCGATATGATCAAGCTGTGTGGGGAATGGCAACCAGACACAGACCAAAAGCTTAATATGCTGTATGATATGTTGACAAAACTCCATACGGATGAAAAAGTAGTGGTATTCACTCAATATTCGGATACGGCTAATTACATAGGACGGCAACTTCGCAAACGTGGGTTAAAACAGGTTTCAATTGTTACAGGAGGAACAGACAATCCCACAGCCGAAGTCGAGAAATTTTCTCCCATCAGTAATGAGCGTTTAGATATTGCATCCGAAGATCAATATCGCGTGATGATAGCTACCGATGTGCTTTCCGAAGGCCAGAACCTCCAGGACAGCCATATCATAGTAAATTTTGACTTGCCGTGGGCAATAATTCGCCTTATCCAACGTGCCGGACGTGTCGACCGTATTGGTCAGAAAGAAGATAAGATATTCTGCTACTCATTCTTCCCGGCTGATGGCGTGGAGAAAATTATTTCTCTACGAAAACGTCTTAACAACCGCATTAATGAGAATGCCCATATCATTGGTTCGGATGAAATTTTCTTTGAGGGAAACGAACAGAATTTACGTGATATGTTCAACGAAAAAGCAGGCACTCTTGATGATGAAGACGATGGGGATGTTGACTTGTCGTCTCAGGCATTCCAAATCTGGAAGAATGCTACGGATGCCAATCCTAAACTTAAAGAGATTATCCCTCTACTTCAAAATATGGTGTATTCTACCAAGAAGGTATCAAATTTAAGCGAAGCCGGAGTTGTCACATACACCCGTACTTATAACGACTTCGACGTGCTGACATGGCTTGCTCCTGACGGGACTGTCATGAGCCATTCGCAAAAACGGATTTTACAGGCAATGTCTTGTGCCATTGATACTCTGGCAGTCGGGCCGTTGGCAAATCACCACGAGCTTGTATGTCAAGCCGTTGAACAGGTTGAAAAAGATACTGCTGATCCATCCACAGCCGGTATCCTTGGTAATCGTTTCTCCACCCGCTATCGTCTTGTAGAGCTGTTAGACCACTATTATAATACAGGAACGACTCTTTTCTTCACCGAGGAAGATAAGGAGGATCTCAAACTTGCAATCAACGACATATATAACTACCCCTTGCTCGACTCAGCGAAACTGACCATAGGGCAGATGCTACGCCGTAACCAAAACAATGATGAGATAGTTCAGTATGTCATTGAGTTGCGCAAGAATAATGCCCTATGTAGGCTGCCGGTGGAAGAAAACACTCACCGCGAACCTCAAATTGTATGCTCTCTCGGAATGAGCTATAATCCGTAATCCATCTTTACCATGATCAAGAAATCACAGTTTATCTCCCTTATCCGTCAAGGTGAATTCAAAGAACTGTTCGTCAGCGAACTCGGTTGGAATCGGTTCCATGGCCAGTCACAACTCCCGACAATCACCATTGATGATTGTGAATATAACATAACAACTATAGCAGAGCGCAGCGGTTTTCAAGTACTGTACTGTGAAGTGGATGAGATACCGACCCAAAGTGTCGCTAAAAAGATTGACACCAAACTGCGTCGGCAGGCTCACGACTATATTTGCATTTATCGTCTGCGTGGCACGTCTCACGACCTGTGGGTTATTCCGGTTAAGTCTAATGAAAAGCGAGACCTTGTTCTTGTGGATTATGAAGATGCGTCAAAATGTGAATTTCTTTATTCCAAAATTGAAGGATTTTCATTTGATTTTGATGAGGAAACAAATATTGTTGACCTACGTACGAAAGTTCAAGGTGCGTTTGCAGTTAATTCCGAAAGAATTACAAAAGATTTTTACGCTGGGTTCAAGAAAGAGCATAAGGCCTTTGCCGAATTCATCAGAGGTATAGACGATCATGTAGCAGCTAAAGATAACCGTAACAAGCAGTGGTACACTTCGGTTATGCTTAATCGCCTTATGTTCTGCTACTTCATTCAGAAGAAAGGTTTTCTTAATACTGATACTAATTATTTGCGTAAGAAACTTGACTGGGTGCGTCAGGAAAAAGGCGAAAATCGTTTTTTCAAATCATTTTATCGTGGATTCCTATCCAACTTGTTTCATGATGGCTTGAACTCTCCTGTTCATGATCGTGAGTTTATCTATGTCTATGGCAAGATACCGTATCTCAATGGAGGTATGTTTGACGAGCACCAATTAGAACGTGAGTATGCCGACATTGACATAGCTGACGAAGCCTTTATGCGATTGTTTGATTTCTTTGATACATGGCGATGGCACCTTGATACCCGCCTCACGGCTTCAGGTAAAGATATCAACCCCGATGTACTCGGCTATATCTTTGAGCAGTATATCAATGACCGCGCTCAAATGGGTGCATATTACACCAAAGAAGACATCACTGAATATATTGGACGCAACTGTATTTTGCCATTTTTATTTGATGAAACGAAACGCACAGCAAATGATGAGGGTGGTTATTTTGCACCGGAGGGTTTTGTGTGGAAAACCTTAAAAAATAGTGGCAACCGCTATATTTTCGATGCTGTAAAGAAAGGATTTGCAGATTTTGACAAGATTCCAGATAACATCCGTCGTGGCATTATTACAGACGCGATGCGTCACGAATACGCCGAATTGCCTATCAATGAACTTCCCGAAGGACATGTGCCGTTGGCTGAACTACGTTCAGATTGGAATACACGTACACCAGAACGATGGGGACTTCCGACAGAAATTTGGCGCGAAACAATCGAACGCCTGCAACGTTGCGGAGAAATATTACAAAAGATTGAACATGGCGAAATCACTTCTATCAATGATTTCATAACTTACAACCTTGATATTAGGAGTTTTGCCCATGATCTGCTCACTACTGCGGACAGTCGTTTTGTAGGAAGATTCTACCATGCTCTGCAAAAGGTTACTATCCTTGATCCGACTTGTGGCTCAGGTGCTTTTCTTTTCGCTGCTATGAACATTCTTGAACCGCTTTATGAAATCTGCATAGAGCGTATGCAAGAATATCATGCCCAAAATCCGAAACTTTTCAAAAAAGAATTGGACGAGATTAGCAATCGTTATCGCTCGAATATCCAATACTTTATCTTTAAATCAATCATACTAAGAAACCTTTATGGTGTGGATATTATGGTTGAGGCGACAGAAATAGCCAAGCTACGCCTGTTCCTGAAGATGGTTGCAGTTGTCGATGTTGACCGCCGTGCTGACAATCTCGGGCTTGACCCACTACCGGATATTGATTTCAATATCCGTTGTGGCAACACTCTCGTTGGCTATGCAAACAAAGAGCAATTATCCAAAGATCTTAATGATAGTCAGGGAAGTTTTGATGTGATGCTCGCCAACGAAGAGTTTAAAGAACAGATAACAGAAGAAATGCAGAAAGTTTCGCGTGCTTATGACATTTTCAAAGATGTTCAGCTTCGCCAGGCAGAGGATATGCTCGCTTTTAAACAAGCTAAATCTGATCTTCGCGCTCGCCTTGTCGCCCTAAACGACAAACTCAACCGTCGTCTATTTCTTGCCTCCACTGGTTTCAGTAACAATCAAGGAGAAGATTTTACTACCTCTCAGCCATACCACGCTTGGCTTATATCCCATCAGCCCTTCCATTGGCTTGCGGAGTTCTACCAAATCATCGAAGGCAACCATGGTTTCGATGTAATCATTGGCAACCCACCATATGTTGAGACATCAGTGATTAATCGAATGTACTCTCTTCACAGGTTTAAAACTGAAATATGTGGCAACATATATACTTGTGTTGTCGAGAGATGTACTCAAGTCTCATCAAACAAAAATATTGGTATGATTGTGCAACTCCCTATTTGTTGTACTGATAGAATGATCGAAGCACAGAATATTCTGAAATCCAATTCAACGTGGGTCTATACATTTGATGATCGGCCAGGTAAATTATTCGATGGCTTACAACATATTCGTGCAACGATATTTTTGATGAAAGAGGGATCAAAAAGTATTTTTACATCCAAGTATAATCGCTGGTATTCGGAATCACGAGATTATCTTTTTCAGAATCTGAGCGTTTTAGAAACTTCTGAATGTTTACGTATTGGGAGTTTCCCAAAAATTCAAGATAAATTGGCGAAAAATATACTAAAGAAACTCTCATTAAAAAAGGCAATTGCTGTCTCTCTTGTGGGTAGTTCACAAATTTTTGTGCATAATGCCCCCCAATACTTTACAAGAATCACTGATTTTAAACCATTTTTTTGGAATGAACGAGATGGAGAAAAGCTATCAGTAAGCGTAAAGCCTTATGATATATCTCCAAAAGAACAAAAACCAATCTGCGCAATTCTAAATTCTAATATCTTCTATTTGTGGTTCATTTTACTTTCTGATTGTAGACATTTAAATCGTCGTGAAATCGATAAATTTCCATACAATTCTTTTAATAATGAGATTTCTTCTGATATTTCTGGTTTATGTGAACAGTTAATGGCAAGTTTTAAACTGAACTCTAATCGCAAAATATCATATCTAAAAACATCTGGAAAAGTGATGTATGACGAGTATTTCCCAAAATTATCGAAATCTATTATCGACAAGATTGACACTGTCCTTGCTCGTCATTATGGTTTCACCGACGAGGAACTTGACTTTATAATTAACTATGATATCAAATATCGCATGGGCGATGAGCTCAATAATACGGACGAATGAGGTACTTTAACGATACGGAGAAGGAAGTAATTGACTATATTTGTGATGTAGAGCCTACATCAGACGTATCTACTATCAAAAAACTATTTGAGAAGAAATGTGATTGTTCAATGTTATGGAATAATGATATTTTGACTATATATATTAAGCACCCATCTTCGGATAAAACTAATATTACTAAAATTTTAAATATAATCTGCTTATTAGATTATCTAAAATCTGAAGGTTTGATTTATCTGTTTCGCAATATGCGAGATTCTTACAGTTTGATTAATAAAGAGCATGATCATATCGCATTGAATAAAAAATGGGATGACACTAAATTTGAGAAAGGCGAAATATTACCAGGGATAAATGTAAAAATGAATGAGAATAATGCTCAAATTGCATTAAATCCTTTTCACCTTTCCAAAGATATTTCAAAAAAGATATTCGATTATTTTAATTGCTCATTCTTTTGTTCTGATACATTGCGTCACATAAAAAATCAGGATTATAAAGATGACGCAACCATACAATATGAAAACAATCGGTGTCAAACTTGGTGGGCAATAGGCGTCTCGTTTCTCGTAGGGATTGTTGGTATCATTGGTACCTTTATGACTTATTTTCAAAATGAGAGATTCCACAGAGAAGATATGGAACAACAATCTCAGAAAAATATAATCATTCCTGATAGTACCATTGTGTTCAATGAGGAATGTATCGAGAAGAATCCTACAACTAATCAAACAAATGTTACGTCTGATACACTAAATTATGGTCACAAATAGTTTGGATACACTTGGTAATATATCACTTTTTGAACGCAAAAAAATTGGCTACTTTGCCTCGGGCACAATAGCCACAATAAGTGTATTGCCAACCCTTGACTGGGCAATGAAGATAGCGAAACGCGATGATGTTTCCATTGTGAGCGGTTTCCATTCCAAGATGGAACGCGAGGTTCTCGACTTCCTCCTTAGGGGAAAATGTGGAATAATATCCGTCCTCGCCAGGACAATTTATAAGAAGGTTCCACCAAAATTTCTTGAAGCCTTCAATACCGGTCGTGTTCTTTTCATTTCTCCATTCAAAACGTCTGCTACACGAGCATCGCGTCAAGTGTGCCAACAGGGCAATGAATATGTTGCCTCTATTTCCGATGAGCTTGTTTTCTCTTCGCTTACGTCTGAAAGCTCATTGTATCCGTTGCTTGATATGAAACCGAATTCTAAGGTGTTTTGAATTTGGTGGAAATATTGTCGACAGTTTGATATTCATCACATAAGGGTAGATTATCAGGAATCACAGAAAATGTTTTGGATTGCTTAAAAAACATGTAATAGATAGAGTTTTTTTTGAAAAATTATTTGTATATTTGTATATTTGCATTTTGAATTAAAACCACAATAAAACTAATATGAGCTGCATATTTTGTTTAGAAACCGAATGGGATCAATCCATACATGATATGAAGAAGGATTCGTCAGTACATCCTCTTCTGCAATATCTCAATTCTCTTGGTATAGAGTTCGTATTTAGGCAAGTCGCCACACTCAACGAGTTTAAATACTATATTGAACATCTTTTGTGGGCAACTTACCAAAGGTTTGATACTATATACCTCTGCTTTCATGGAAGTAGTGAAAAAATCTGGTTTGCGAACAAAGAGAGTATAAGCCTTCAAGAAATAGCTCAAGAGTATCCCAGTATTTTTAAAGGCAGAAATGTACACATAGGTGCTTGTTGTACGCTAAAAGTACGTAAAAATGTAATAAACGACTTCAAACTTTCAACAGAAGCCAACTTGGTGACTGGTTATGCCAAATCAGTAAAATTTCATGACAGTTTCCTGTTTGAATTATGGCTTATGCATTTATTTGCTAATCAAAAAAACTTAGATTCATCAAAGCTACAGAAGAAAGTGGAAAAGCAAATGCAATATTACTGCGACAAACTGAGATTTAAGATCTATTGATTAATTCATTAGTATCATTCGTGTTCTAATTTTACGGATCCTAATGTAAACAAACTTGTGCGATTAAGGAAGATATGCATAGATCAGAATTACGATAATAATAAATCTCTGCATAATCTAAAGGTTATTTAACATTTTATTATGTCATTATGGCAAAAAATTATAAGATTACAGGCAGGTGTATATGGTGTGGGGAATCTGAACCCAAAGTACAATTTAGAAATAAGCCACATATTGTTCCTGATTCAGTAGGTGGAAATGAATTAGGAAAAGATATCTGTGATAGTTGTAATTCATATTTTGGATCTAAAAGACCTAATAATCTGCCATCTCCGGATATAATATTCAAAGAAATCTTTAATCTTGAACGTTTTTTTAATGGAAGTCTTTCAATTACAAATGGAGAAAAATATCGTTCAGAACTTTTCCCGTTAATTGATGGAGAACTTCATATTCGGCGGAGCATTTTAGACAATACACTATACTCAGATTTATTAAAAGCAGCTTTTTACGAGATTTTTTTACAAAAGTACCATGCATTTACGCATAACGGCCATGATAACAGATTTGATGGGATCAGATGTTTGGCAAGATATAATGTCAATATAAGTAACTTAAAGGTATATTATGTCCATCAGCAAATGTGGTTTAGAAAAAGTATCCTAAATCAGACTCAAATTTATTTTAATGACTATCACCTAAAAGAACTTAATAGGACTGGTTTTTATTCTTTTGATTTTTTGGGATTTACATTTTTTCTTGAAATTTTTAAGAATAAGGCAGACGAAAACAGGGATACATACTTTGATTCTTTTCTAACAAAAAATGCGATAATGATGCCTGAGATTGAAGAATTTTGTACAATTCGTCAATTATATGATATTTTCAATTATTTACAAGTAAAGAATATAGTAATTGATAATAAGTAATTGAGTTGCTAGCTTTCTGCCGAATAATGACTGTAATCCATTGGACCTTTGTTAACTATCTATTGCTAACTCTTATGTCCTCTTGGCACCATTGAGGGGCTTGCTGTATTAGGTCTGTCGCTTTGGATGGCGACAAGTCACTGAATTAGGAACTTTATCGTGTATTATACCCTTTGTAGTGGTTAGAAACTTTTAGGCCCTTAACATTTGTTCTATCGCCTGATAGATATCTTGTGGAGTATCTAAGGGGGTCTTCTTGTAAGTTAAGAAAATGAAGAGTTGCAATAATATTTGTAAGAATGACAATTTTTGATTAATTTTGTAGGATTATCAATCAGCAACTTGAGTAATTATACAAAAAATGTGGAAATGGAGGAGAATAAAGAATATGGATTAATTGAAGGGGATGATTCTCGAATTGTTTCAGAACCGCATAGTGGTTGGGGTGGCTCATGGACAGAAGAGAAACTTGATGCTTTGGAGAAATACGTAAGAGCATATCTTACAATAATGAAAAAATATGCTACAGAAAATGGATGGAAACTATTTTATTTCGATGCTTTTGCAGGGAGTGGCAGTAGAGAAGTAAATTCGGGTGATGATAAGAATAACGAGAACTCTCTCTTTGGAGAAGAAGAGTTGGAGGAAATTACGGAGCAAGCTTCGTATAAAGGGGCTGCTGAACGAGTTATGAGTCTTGAGGTTGATGGATTTTCATTTGATTATTTTTATTTTATTGATAAGGATAGAAAGTCTCTGGACGCATTAGAAGAAAGACTTAAAAGATTGTTCCCTCATAAAGCACAGAAAGTGGCGTTTAGACTCGGCGATGCAAATGAGAGAATCTTAGAATTGGTTAGATATGCAAAAACTAATCCTAAATGTGCAGCTTTAGTTCTTCTTGATCCTTTCGGGATGCAATTAAACTGGGAGACTATTCGTGCTCTTAAAGATATAAAACATATTGATTTATGGATTCTTGTACCAAGTGGAGTCATTATTAATAGATTGCTCACTCGAAGTGGAAAAATATTGTGTCCTGAGCGAATGGAGAAGTCTTTTGGGTTATCAATTGAAGATATGCAAAAGTTTTTTTATGAGCAAGTTACTGAAATAGGACTTTTTGGTGAAATTACTCGTCAAAAAAAACGAGACGATACTATTAATAGAATTGCTCAATTGTATTTAGAGTTGCTTGGAAATGAATTTCAATTTGTAATTAAAGAACCGCTCGTATTAAGGAATTCTACCTCTTGTCCTATATTCCATTTTGTATTTGCTTCCCATAATCAAAATGGGGTAAAAATTGCTTCACAAATAGTTGGTAAGAAAAATAGAAATTTATGAAAACAACTAAAATAGAATGGACCGATAAAACATGGAATCCCATTACTGGTTGCTCAAAAAAGTCAACTGGATGTTTGCATTGCTATGCGGAAGTTATGGCTCTCCGTCTCAAGGCAATGGGTCTACCTAAATATGCTAATGGATTTTCTGTAACATTGCATGCGTCAAATCTTGAAGCACCAATATCGTGGAAGAAATCACATAATATTTTTGTTTGCTCAATGAGCGATATCTTTCATGAGGATGTCGCTTTTGAATTTGTTGACAGAATATTTGATGTAATTAGCCGAACTCCGCAACACAGATATCAGATATTAACGAAAAGGGCTGAAAGAATGGCTGAATATTTTGC
>CAYSMP010000055.1:0-20735 GCA_964432215.1 uncultured Sangeribacter sp. | reverse complement strand
TAAAGACTGATCGCTTATAACTTTCTTTATAGAAAATTAGGTTAAAAGATTAAAAGACAACAATGGAATACCGTGAAAACGTCATCTACCGCAACAGCAAGCTGGACATGGTCCTCTTCTCCGGCGGCTACACCACCGTCTCCGGTACCACCATCACGTTCCACTACTACACCCAGGACTACCTCAGCAACAATTGACATTTCGGCTACTGCTAACATAGAGGCGTTCGTGACTAGAAACGATGAGCTTCACAGATTCCAGTCGCGCAACGACGTCGTTCCGATTGCAAATGGGAATATCCAATGGAGATCAGGGGTCTCATCCTTCACAGGCCATTCCATAAAGAATTTCTATTTGCCTTCAATGCCGGTCCAGTTCTGTAATGGAGTCAAGAACGCGTGCATCAGCTTAATGAACAGTATCAATAATCTATTCAAACCTACCAACATCTTGAATTTCTAAATTATCAATATATAACGTCATGAAGAAAATTCATTTACCGATCATTGTGGTCATATTTTTTGCCGGATGCATGGGAAAGGTTAAAAAACCTCCCATAGGGATGTCACCTGAGATATTCCATGATACACCTGGTTGGAAGGCGGCGAAGGCAATAATGGAGGATGACTCGGTTGCCCTTGGAATAGAGCTGAGGGAAAAACCGGATTTAACTAGCCTCAGGGACCCTTATTATGGCTTTTCCCTACTCTATACCGCTGTCTTGAATGACAAGATAAGATGTACCGAAAGACTGCTTATCTATGGATTTGACCCGAACCTTGTCAGCGATACGCTGAGAGGAACCGGGACCACACCGATATCAACCGTATCATTTCATGTCACTCCTTCACCCCAAATTCTTGAACTGCTTCTTCGTTATGGAGGTGATCCAAATTCAAAACGGCGTTTCTCCCTTAGAATGATCGATTACAAGACAGAGGTGCAGGATACCATCAACTGTCACGCAATCACAGACGCGGCCAGAGAGGATTTGGATAAGGTCAGGCTGTTGATTGATTATGGAGCAGATGTCAATCCGAAAGAAGGGCTATCTCCACTGTACATGGCGGTGGCTCTCGACAATATGAAGATCGCGCTATATCTACTTGAGAACGGAGCGGATTACAATGAGAAGTATGAAGCTAAGGATGTTGATTCACAACTAAGCCAATCCAGAGGATATGCGACAGTTGCTGACAAACTCCGCTACGTCATTGTGCCTCTTGACTCGCGTGAATACGAATTCAAGTTAAAGGTAATTGAGTTTCTAAAAGAAAAGGGATTGGATTATCGTGAGACAGATATTCCGGAGCATGCTCTTAAACTGATCAAACGCAAGTACCCGGACTCATGGGAAGAATATATAAAGGTATATTGATTTCTAACTCGACATTCCACTACTACACTCAGGACTACCTCGGCAACAACCGCGCCGTGATCAACGGCACCACCGGCGCCATCGAACAGACCGTCGCCTACTACCCATACGGCGCAGTGATCGCCGACCTCGGCACCCCGACAACCGGCCAACCCTACAAGTTCGGTGGCAAGCAGCTGATCATCGCCAACGGCCTTAACGAGTACGATTTCGGTGCCCGCCAATGGGAAGCCTCCCTTCCATAGTTCTGACAATTGGCGGCGGTTGGGACTTGCTTTAGCTTGGGCGAAGCCAAACCACCGTCCCATATGGGAGTTGGAGTTGGCACACTTGTATAGCATGGAAGCGAAAAAATGTTGGAAAAAATTTGCGGATTTTAATTCAATTTGCTAATTTTGAAAATTGATACGAATTGCATAGTTTTTGCGACTGTGCAATTTGCAAAAATTTGGTGAATATTATAGCAAATCTAACTAATATAAGATTAAAATGGAAGAAAATCTCGTGAAAACATGCCTTCACGACCGCCACGTGAAACTTGGGGCACTGATGTCGCCCTTCGGCGGTTTTGATATGCCTATACAGTATAAGGACATCACCACCGAGCATAATGCCGTGCGCAATGAAGTGGGTGTTTTCGACGTCAGCCACATGGGCGAGGTGCGCGTTTCGGGTCCCGAGGCCTATAAATTCGTTCAGCACATTTTTGTAAATGACGTAGCCGGAGCTCCCGACGGCCAGATTTTCTATGGAATGATGTGCTATGAAAATGGAGGTACAGTAGATGACCTTCTTGTATATAAGGTGAATGACAACGAGTATTTTCTCGTGATTAACGCTGCCAACATCGATAAGGATGTGAAGTGGATCTTTGACAATGCTGAAGGATATGACGTAAACATAACTAATGAAAGTCCTTACTACGGTGAACTTGCGGTTCAGGGACCGAAAGCTGAAGAAGTCCTTTCAAAAATTCTTGGTCTACCCCTTGAAGAAATCGCATTCTATAATTTCAAGACTTATCATCTTGATGGCGAGGACGTGATAATCAGCCGCACCGGATATACCGGAGAAGATGGTTTTGAAGTATACGGTTCACATGACTTCACAGTGCGTCTGTGGGACAAACTGATGGAAGCCGGCGTTCAGCCTTGCGGTCTTGGCTGCCGTGACACTCTTCGCTTTGAAGTCGGTCTTCCTCTATATGGCGACGAACTCGCTGCCGACATCACTCCGATTGAAGCAAGCCTATCAATGTTCGTAAAACTCGACAAAGAAGAATTCATCGGTAAAGAGGCTCTTGCTCTTCAGAAAGCGGAGGGCGTAAAACGTCGTATCGTAGGAATTGAGCTGGAAGGAAATGCTATACCCCGCCATGGATATCCAGTGGAAGTGAATGGGGAAGTAGTAGGGGAGATCACTACTGGCTACCGCTCTATCTCTACTGGCAAATCAGTTGCTATGGCAATGATCCAGAAACCATTTGACAAACTTGGCACTGAAGTGGAAGTTCGTATCCGTAAGAAGACTTTCCCCGGTAAAGTGGTCAAGAAGCGCTTCTATGATAAGAATTATAAAAAATAAAAAAAGCGCTTAGTTCGAACCGGTCGGATAATAAACTTATAAATGACAACTTAAAAACTTAATATATATGACAATCAAAGACAATCTCCGCTATGCGGAATCTCACGAGTGGGTAAGCCTTGACGGCGAAATCGCAACAGTTGGTATCACAGACTACGCTCAGCACGCTCTTGGCGATATCGTATATGTCGACATGCCTGAAGTAGGCGACGAAGTGACAGCCGGCGAGGAGTTTGGCGCAGTAGAATCAGTGAAAGCTGCTTCCGACCTCTATTCTCCCGTAAGCGGCGAAGTTGTAGAGATCAACGAAGCTCTCGAAGACGAACCGGGTCTTATCAACCAGGATGCATTTGCGAACTGGATTATGAAGGTCAAGGTGTCAGATCCTTCCGAGGTGGAAGCTCTTCTCGACGCTGAAGCTTACGCTAAGATTTGTGAGGAATAATCTTTTGCATAATACGAAATGAATAGATATATTCCGCATACCGAGGAAGATATAAAGGTAATGCTGGAGAAAATCGGTGTGAACTCTACCGATGACCTCTTCTCCGATATCCCTGAAGATGTGATATTCAAAGGGGAATACGACATTCCGTCTGCTATGTCGGAAGTGGAGCTCCGCAAGCATTTCCAGGAACTCGGCGACAAAAATAGCAATCTTGTAGTGTTTGCAGGTGGAGGAGCCTATGATCACTACTCTCCATCTGTAATCGCTCATCTTCTTGCACGCAGCGAATTCTACACTGCATATACTCCTTATCAGCCTGAGATCTCTCAGGGCACTCTGCAGTATATTTTCGAATATCAGAGCATGATATGTGAGCTCACAGGTCTTGAGGCAAGCAACGCATCAATGTATGATGGGGCAACTGCTACAGCTGAGGCAGCCATGATGATGGTGGCATCTGCCAAGAAGAAGAATAGAGTGCTCATCTCTTCAACTGTTGCTCCGCAAGTAGTTGAGGTTGTGAAGACCTATACTAAATTTCATGGTGTTGATCTGACTGTCATCCCTGAGAAAGACGGAGTGACTGACCTTGAAGCTCTCTATGAGGCTCTTGGCAATGGCGATGTTGCAGGTGTGATTGTGCCCTGTCCTAATAGATATGGTATAATAGAAGATTATACAGGACTTGCCGACAAAGTGCATTCAGTGAAGGCTCTTCTCGCCATGACTTGCGATCCGTCCACACTCGCAGTGCTTAAAACTCCTGCAGAGTGGGGTGCAGACATTGCTTGTGGCGATGGACAGACACTTGGTATGCCGATGCAGTTTGGTGGTCCATACCTTGGCTTTATGGCATGCTCGAAGGCTCAGCTTCGCAAAATGCCCGGCCGTGTTGTTGGAGCCACAAAAGATGCTGATGGAAAACGAGCATTTGTGCTCACACTGCAAGCTCGCGAGCAGCACATCAGACGTGAGAAAGCTACTTCTAATATTTGCTCCAACCAAAGCCTCATGGCTCTCTACGCTACCGTATATGTAGCTTTGATGGGCAAGAAAGGACTTGAGGAAGTAAATATGCTTAGCTGCGACGGTGCACACTACCTCTATAATAAATTGCTTACAACGGGTAAATTCCATAAGGCGTTTGATAAACCATTCCTTAAAGAATTTACACTCCGTACAGATCTTGACATAAAGAAAGTGAATGAATATCTTGCATCCAAGGGCTTTATGGGTGGTATAGATCTCGGTAACGGTCTTGTAGAGTTTGCTGTGACAGAAAAGAGAACTAAGGAAGAAATCGACGAATTGGTAACATTAATGCTGGAGGCATAAGAAGATGAAATACTACGATAAACTGATATTTGAACTTTCACGTCCCGGCCGCGTAGGTTACGAACTGCCGAAAAATGTATTTGCCACTGACGGAGAAAAGGAAATACCATCCGATCTTCTCCGTAAGACTCCGCTTGAATTGCCGGAAGTCTCGGAGCTTGACGTAGTGCGTCATTACACCAATCTTTCAAATAAGAATTTTGGTGTAGATACAGGTTTCTATCCTCTTGGAAGCTGCACTATGAAGTATAATCCCAAGATCAATGAAGAAGTCGCAGTGATGCCTGAGTTTGCTGCCCTTCATCCTCTTCAGGATGCTTCAACAGCTCAAGGTGCTCTTGAACTCTACTGGAATCTTCAGAATGCATTAGCAAATCTTGCAGGTTTTGCTGAGTTTACACTTAACCCTTACGCTGGTGCTCACGGTGAACTTACCGGCCTTATGGTCATGCGCAGCTACCACAAGGCACGCGGAGACCATAAACGCACCAAAATAATTGTGCCTGATTCTGCCCATGGAACAAATCCGGCATCTGCTATGGTTGCAGGTCTGGAGGTTGTAGAAGTGAAGAGCCGTCCTAACGGATCTATTGATATCGAAGATCTAAAGCCTCTGCTTAATGATGAAGTTGCTGGCATCATGATGACCAATCCCAACACACTCGGCATGTTTGAGACTGAGATTGTTGAGATTGCAAAGCTCGTGCATGATGCAGGTGGTTTACTTTACTACGATGGTGCTAATTTCAATCCGCTTCTCGGTAAAGTACGTCCCGGAGATATGGGATTTGATATCATGCATATCAACCTTCATAAGACGTTCTCAACTCCACACGGAGGTGGCGGTCCCGGAAGTGGACCTGTTGGTGTAGCCGAGCATCTTGTAAAATTCTTGCCGAATCCTCACGTTAAGAAAGGAGAGGATGGTAAATTCTATGTTGAGAATGGTGACGAAGCACTCGGAAGCGTTTCAACATTCTTTGGCAATTTTGGAGTGATGATGAAAGCGTATGCCTATATCCTCAGCCTCGGCAAGGAAGGCATCAAGGAAGTTGGCCCCATGGCAACTCTTAACGCAAACTACATTAAAGAGAGCCTTAAGGACGACTATCTTCTTCCTATCGAAGGAGCATGCAAGCATGAGTTTGTATTTGATGGTCTGAAAGATAAGTCTACAGGCGTGACGACCTTAAATGTTGCCAAACGCCTCCTCGACTATGGTTTCCACGCTCCGACCATTTACTTCCCACTTCTCTTCCACGAATCAATGATGATCGAACCCACAGAGACCGAAAGCCTTGAGACTCTCGACGAATTTATTGATGTGATGCACAAGGTGGCAAAGGAAGCTCGTGAAACTCCTGATGAAGTGAAGAATGCACCTCTTACTACTATAGTGCGTAAGCTCGATGAGACTACGGCCGCAAAGAATCCAATTCTAAACTACAAAGCTCTTAAAGTCACTAAGTAACTAATATTCGATGCCAACGCCGAGAACGTTGGCATCGATGAAAACTCAAAATATATGAAGATCATCATAATCGGTGCCGGTCCCGGTGGCTACGAGACAGCTCTTGAAGCGGCTAAAAGAGGGCATGAGGTGACGCTTTTTAATGGCGATCGCCTGGGGGGTACATGTCTAAATGAGGGTTGTATTCCTACTAAATGCCTTTGTCGCAATGCGGAGATGATCGCATCATTTAAGGAGGCTGAGAAGTTTGGTATTGATGACTTTTCCTTTACGCTCGACTATAACAAGGTAGTCGAGCGAAAGAAGGAAGTCGTGGATACGCTCCGTTCCGGAATTGATGCTATGTTGAAAGCTGCTAAAGTCAATGTTGTCAATGCAAAAGCATCGTTTAAGGATGCTCATACAGTGACAGCCGATGGCAATGATTATTCTGGCGACTACATAATAATTGCGACCGGATCTACTTCGCGCTCTCTGCCAATCGAAGGGCATGACCTGGAGTGTGTAAAGGATTCTACACGGATGCTCGATATTGAGTATATACCGGAATCACTCACCATCATTGGTGGAGGAGTGATAGGAATGGAGTTTGCCGGTATATTCGCTTCCTTTGGGTCGAAAGTGACCGTAATCGAATATATGAAGCAAATCCTTCCACCGTTTGATTCAGACATTTCAAAGCGATTGAAGCAGACTCTTACGAAAAAGGGTATTAAGATAGTGACAGGAGCTGCAGCTAAGAAGATTGAGCAAAATGAAGACTATGAAGTGGTTGTCACCTACGAGATAAAAGGGAAGGAAGAAACTGTAGTAAGCACTGATCTCCTGATGGCTGTCGGAAGGGCTCCACGAGTTGACAGTTTAAATCTTGAAGCTGCCGGCATTGAATATTCACAGAAAGGTATTGTAGTAGACGACTGGATGCGCACCAATGTGCCCCATATTTTTGCAATAGGAGATGTCAACGCTCGTATGATGCTTGCACACGTTGCTACATTCCAAGGTATTCATGCGCTTAATGCAATCGACGGCAAGGAAGACAAAATCAACTTTGACATTGTTCCCAGTGCAGTCTTCGTCGTTCCAGAATGTGCTATGGTAGGTCTGACAGAAGAGGCTTGCAAAGCTCAAGGAATAGAGATTCGCAAAGGTCAGAGTTTCTTCAGAGCCAACGGCAAAGCCCTCGCTATGGGTGAACCGCACGGACTCTGTAAACTGCTCTTCCGTAAGGATGACGGGAAACTCATTGGAGCTCACATAATGGGTGTGGAGGCTGCTGATCTAGCTCAGCAATGTGCCGACCTTATGAATGCAGGAATGACACTTGATGGTATTGAAAATGTAATCTTCGGTCATCCAACGGTGTCAGAAGTAATTCTCTCGGCATGCCATAACGCTTAGTCATTTTTCCAACCCTGTACAAAGCCAAATAATTTTGCATTGCGCATGATAAATCCTGCCTTGAAAAAAATAGCTGCCATTACAATGGTTCGCGATGATGATTTTTTCCTTAGAAAGTGGGTTGACTACTATGGAAAAGAACTCGGACGCGAAAACCTTTATATACTCTTCGACGGAGAAGACCAGAAAGTGCCTGACTTCTGCGAAGGTACTCACACGTATATACATAAGCGTCTGAGCAATCAGATTGTGGAAGGAGAACGTGTGCGTCTTGGGCTGCTTAGTGACAAAGCGGCTGAACTTTTGGAAAAGGATGGCTATGATCTTGTAATAGGAGTTGATTGCGATGAATTCATCGTTGTCGATCCGAAAATTGGTAAAGGTTTAGCAGAATATCTTTCAGAGCAGGAAATTGATTTTACGATTTCTCCTTTAGGTGTTGACATAGGTCAGCACCTGGAGAAGGAATCTGAAATCGATGGCAGCAAGGGTTTTCTTGAGCAAAGACGTTTTGGCTTTCTCGATACTCGATATACAAAAGGATCTATTATTGCTAAACCAGTAAGGTGGGGAAGGGGATTTCATAGAGTTAGGGGGCATAACTTCCATATTTGTCCTGATCTTTATCTCTTTCATTTTGGATGTATAGATATGAAACGGATGCGTGAAAGATTTATGAATCCTGATCGTATCGGTGGGACGTCGACTCGACATTTTAAAAAGCGGACCCGCACTATTAATCTCGTGACTAATAATGAAGCCCAAGACTTCGATAAAAGCACAAAGACAGCAAGAACGATGCAAACATGGATACGCCCGATATATTCATGGAACAAACCGGCTATGCTTGGACGTGTCATAGTAGTGGAAATACCGGAACGATTCCGACGTATATTGTGAGTAATTCATGTTTACTTAAAAGGATCTGATAATGAGTGAAAAAAAACAACTCTCAATTAAAGAGATACAACTCAAAATGCTCGATGTAATGATAGACATCGATCGCTTCTGTCGTGCCAACGACATCCCTTATTCCCTTGCCTGTGGCACTTTGTTAGGAGCTGTAAGACATGGCGGGTTTATACCTTGGGATGATGACGCAGACCTATTCATGCTGCGTGAGGATTTTGATCGCTTCGTAAAAACATATAAAAGCGATAAATATCAAGTCAGCTACATTTTGGACAAAGAAGACGGTTACTTCGGCCTTTGTTTCGCAAAAGTAATTGACCCCAATGCATGTACAGATAAAGACGGCAAGCTAAAGCATGCGGGAATTTTTGTAGACATATTTCCAATGGACGGAGTGTCTGAAGACACTAAGGAATGTAAAAAAAGGATGCATCGTATCGCCCAACTTGAAAACCGGATATTCCATCGCAGACGTAACGATTTGATATCAATATTAAAGTCTTATCGACACTCTCTTGACTGGTGGATAGACAAATTCGATAAGACAGTTCACGACAAGAGTTTCTACGATAGTAAAATTGTAGCGCATGCCGTCGGTTCCCGAAAATATGAGGTTGTAATGCCCCGTTCAGAATTTGCCAATCTTAAAAATATAAAATTTGAAGGATACGATTTCCTGTCAGTACCCGATACGCATCACTATCTGATAACTGAATATGGGGAAGACTATATGACTCCCAAGCAATGGAATCATAACATGACAGTGTATGAATAAGTCTGACTGCATTAAGAATCAAGGCCATCATTCAAAGCTATGGCTTAATACAGTATATATTTTAAAAGCCCATATCTTAAATCCGCTATGGAAGGATCGTGATAGTCGACGGAAAAAGCGCTATGATGCCACATACAATTTTGTTATGGGTTATCTTCAGAGATATGCTGAGGATGTAAGAAATTTTAAAGCCGAAAAAAAATATGGTGCTGAAGAGCCTGAAAGAGCTTTTACAATCTGGTTTCAAGGTGAAGAGAAAGCCCCTGCATTGGTGAAAGCATGCTTCCGCAGTATGCGTCGTCATCTGAAGCAGGAGCTTGTAATTCTTGATGAAAAGTCACTTTTTGATTGGATTTCTTTACCGGACTATATTATTGATAAGTGGAAAAATGGTGCTATAACCCATGCAGCTTTCAGTGATATTTGCCGGGTAGAACTTCTTTATCAGCATGGGGGTGTATGGCTTGATGCAACCGATTTTGTAACTGCACCCGTTCCCGAATTCATTATGAATGAGGATTTCTTTGTCTTCATGGCCGGCAATAAAATTCGAGGTAATTACGCAAAGATTCAAAGTTGCTTCATGCGTGGCAGAAAAGGAAATCCAATTCTCAGTTTGTGGAGAAATGCTATCTACCTCTATTGGAAAAAGGAAAATAGAAAGATTAATTACTTCTGGATGCATTTCCTTTTAAGACTTGTGGTGGAAAACAATGAGGTTGCCAAGCGAGAATTTGCCAAGATGCCCAAAATAGATCAGGATCCTACACATGAGCTTTGGTATGCACATGCCGGTGATGTCTATGACAAGGAAGAGTTCGATAGAATTTGTGGCGTTTCTTTTTTTCATAAGACAAATTTTAAAGACAAAAGGCTGCGCAATGTGCCGGTTGGATCCGTTGCTCAGCATATGATTGAATCCAATTTATAAATGATGGGAAGACATGCCTATCTAATACTGGCCCATAAGAATCCCAATCAGTTAAGAAAACTGATTGAATTGCTTGACGACTATAGAAACGATATATTCGTTCATGTGGATTCTAAAATGTCTGATTTTAATCCTGATAAATGGAATAAAATTGTCCGTAAGTCATCTCTTGTATTCCTTCATGATAGAATCAGTGTAAACTGGGGAGGTGTGAGCATTATGAGGGCAGAAATATCACTTCTTAAAGCGGCAACTTCCAATAGTCGATACGATTATTATCACCTTCTCTCCGGGATGGATCTCCCATTAAAGACTCAAGATGAAATTCACAGCTTTTTTGATGCCAACACAGGTAAAGAATTCATCAATTTATGGGAATTTAAAAAAAGCACGTTGTCAAGATTCAGGTACTTCACCATATTCCCGGAAGGTGAGGCAAATTTTCGGACACGAATAGTCAATCACATTTTCAAAGGGCTTCAAATGGCCGTTGGATTCAGGATTAACAGGAATGTAAATTTTTATTTCGGATCTCAATGGTTCAGCATAACCGATGATTTGGCACGTTATATTGTAAGTCAGGAAGATTGGCTTGAAAGAGTATTTAGACATACAAGCACATGCGACGAGATTTTCCTTCCTACTCTTGTATGCAATTCTGAATTCAAGGAAAGGCTCTTTATTCCTGAGCCTGTGGAAAGTAACAAGGGATCAACACTTGGCAACATGCGGTTTATCGACTGGACACGTGGCGAGAGCGTGCGTCATCCCTGGACATTCCGAGCAGATGACGAACAACTTCTTATTTCGGTTGATCATCTTTGGGCAAGGAAATTTGATGAGACTGTCGATAATGAAATAATAGATAGGATTTACACTCGCTTAAAAAACAAGGAATAAATTCCTGCCATTAGTCATGATGGCGAAGAAGAAGAATGAAAAGAAAGGATTCATTGATATATAATCTGCTTTACGGAGTTCTTAAGCCGATAGCCCATCTTCCTCTCCGGATGCTATATCCGGTCAGTAATTTCGCATGTTGGATTATTAAAGATGTGGTAGGCTATCGCAAGAAGGTGGTTGAGGAGAATCTAAAGCTGACGTTCCCTGACGCTTCAGAAACGGAAATCAAGGGTTGGATCGACCAGTACTATCGATATCTCTGCGACACCTTTATCGAATCGGTCAAACTCCTTGGAATTTCCGATAAAGAGGTTGACAGGCGCGTCAAGGTATTCAATGCCGATATCGTTGACAAAGCGATAGAGGAAGGACATTCAGTGGTGCTTTTCCTTGGTCATTATGGCAACTGGGAATGGGTGCCGGCTATTACACGCCATTTCAAGAATAATGCCTCAATGGTTCAGATCTACCATCCGCTCCGCAATAAAGCGATTGATAGGCTCATGCTCAAGATTCGCTCACGATTCGGGTCGGAATCCATTCCTATGGCCAATACTTACAGAAGACTGGTAGAAATCGAAAGAAACGGCAGTCGGTTTGTGGCCGGATTTATAAGTGATCAGCGTCCGAGTGGACATCATACGTATAATTGGACGGAATTCATGGGAGTAGAGACTGATTACATTTCCGGTGGTGAAATTATTGGAAACCGCTTGAAGTGCAAATATATATATCTTGATGTCAAACCAAAAAGTCGTGGGCATTACGACATGACTTTTGAAGAGATAAATCCGGTGGAGGATGGCAAGGAATTCCCCTTCACGAGATCCTATCTTCAAATGCTTGAAAAAACCATAAGACGAAATCCTCCTTATTGGCTTTGGACCCATAAACGTTTCAGACACAAGCATCAGGACAAATAAATACAAAGTTAAAGGAAGACCAATCGGCAGTGCCGACTCGGTCTTCCTTTTGTATAGGAGATACTGAAATTACTGGATTCAGAAATAATATACTATTGTGGTCACAGAAGCTGGATCAATAAAGACTTTGTCGTTAAGGTTAAAACGTTCCTGCTTCAGGTTCTTTTCAGCCGTAGTAGTGTAAGTGTATACAGCCTTCGTACCGTCTGGATGGGCCATATCCACTGTTATGCCGTTGGTCTTGTCATAGTTGGTAAGCACTACTACGAGTTGTGAGCCATCAGCAGATATATAAGCTGACCCAAAGAAATCCTTATTTTCGTCAAGTGTCAGATCCACGCGCTTGAATCCGGGACGCACAAAAAGGCTATAGTTACCGAGAACCCAAAGATTGGGATTGGCGGCTACTGAGCCACCTTCCTTGAAATGATCACTATATTCCCCTCCTTTTGGTGTAGTCTTGATAAGTTCAAAACGGTTTTTTTGACCATAACGTTCTACTGACATAGCCGTCCAGTAACTCCAGGAAGCACAACCGGCCACGGTTATATCATTATGGATGACACGGCTCATATACTGGGCTATGTCAAACTCTGTAGCATTCTCGTAGTTACCGTCGAGTTCAGCAGGAGCATCCCCGAGCATAGACCATTCAGTTTGATACACCTTCAGATTACGTGCCTTCGCTGCTGTAGCAATCTGTTGACGTACCTGACGCATGCCTGACCATGTTCCTTCAGTCCAATAGCTATGACCACAAATGATGTTATCGAGACGCTTGATGTCTCCGACGTATGCGTTAGATGAAGGATTATAGAAGGCATTGATTGTATTAGAACGTTCGTTGCCTCCACCTGTGACATCATTCCAAGAAGCAGCTTCTGCAATCATAATGTAAGTGTCAAGATCGCGGTCGGAGAGAGCTTTGTCAAGTTCCTTTACAAGTTTTGCAATTTCTATATTTTGCCATCCGGAACCTTCTTGGCTTGCCATACCATTATCTCCAACTCCCCAATTAAACTGAGGCTCGTTGACCGGAGATATGTGTGAGATGTTATAGCCGGCGTCCACAAAGTGCTTGGCAACTTCTGCCATGTAAGCAGCATAATGAGCATATCCCTCATCTTTGAGATTACCATGGGCACCATTATCGGAATATCCCATACCGTTGAGTGTATACTGTACGAGAGGGGAGTTGCTGAAGAGCACAAATTTCTCACAACCCATATTCTTAGCTTGCTCCATGAAATAACGTTGTCCGGCGCAGCTGTTCCAATTGTAACTTCCTGTGCTGAGATAGCTCTGAGCACGGTTGTTGAGGGCCATGTTGCTGTCATCGCCTTGTTCTTCAGTGCCCGCACCGAGATTGACACGCCACATCGAAAGCCCAATGCCTTGAGGTTGTCCATCAGAGGATATATTCTGAGAGAAAAGCAACTGGGCTATCTCGTTTCGGTTATCGGTCCAATACTGTCCGATCTGATTAGGGAGCCAACAGTCGGAAGCTGCAAAACCTTCCATCTCTTGATAGACAGTAGAAGTATTGACAGTCACTTTCTGAGTAGTGAGAGTGAAATTCGGTTTAGGCGAAGTCACGTCATCGTTTTCGCCGAAGCTTGGACGGTCCGGACCTTCACTCCCCACGGGATGTTTGGTAGAGACACCGTGAGGCTCATCGCTACAGGAAGCAAGCGAGAGAGCCAGTACTCCGCATCCGACAATCGAAATTATTGTTTTTTTATTCATTTTTATATTTTCGAATTAAAATTATGCATTATGCATTGAATTTAGTTCCAACCGGGATTTTGCTTGATGGCTCCGTTGGAGTGTTCTATCTCATAATTAGGTATAGGGAAGAGCATATCGCGCTTTTCATCGAAGCGGTAGCCTTTGTCGCTCGGTTCTCCCTGATTCCATTTTTCGTACATATCAGCATCATCACCGGTGTTGTACTTCACGAAACTTCCGTCGGGACCCATGATATTGCATATCATCTTCTTTCCATTGGAGCAATCCCAGCGACGAAGGTCATACAGACGGCACTGCTCGTGAGCAAGCTCAAGACGGCGTTCATCCCGAATTGCATCCCGTAGGGCTGTTCCTGTGCTCGTCACATCGGATAGATTTACACGGCTACGAACTTGGTTAAGAGCCCACTGCCCTTGTGAATCATCACCAGTCTCGGCACAAGCCTCTGCATACATCAAAAGGACATCGGCATATCGAAGAACACGATGGTTGAGAGGAATCTTATCTATATTATAGATTTCAGGACGGTCTTCAATAGGAACGAAATACTTACGGATGATGCGGGCTGATTTGTGTTGAGCTGGGTCAATGATATACCCTTTATAATAGTCTGTAGATGACCAACCGAATTTCTCCATATAGTCTTTATATTTTGCATCATTGACGCCACAGACTGATGTATTGTTTTTCACAAACTCCGAGAATTTATTTTCGCCGGCAATTTCAGTACACATAGTCTTTATAATAGTCCACCGCAGACGCTCAGTATCGCCGGCGGCAATATAGGCGTTCTCAAGATCGGAAGTGGGCTGTCCCCAACTCCATCCGTCGCCTACACCATTACGGCATCCTGTCACTACAGTAAGAGAACCGCCGAGTGCATACGTGTCGCCACCATAAGTCTGTTGCACTTCAAAGAGGCTTTCAGCACTATTGTTGTGTTTCACACTCCATACGTCACCGAAGTTTTCAAGAAGGCGGTATTCTCCAGAGTCAATGATGGTCTTGAGTGTTGCTTTGGCTTCTGTCCATTTTGCCTGATAGAGCTGAGCTTTGCCAAGAATACCCAGAGCTGCGCCTTTTGTGATTCTACCCATATCAGCGGAAGCAAGTTGTGAACGCTCTGGAAGATCAGGAATTGCGAGATTCAATTCGTCTTCTATGAATTTGTAGCAATCCTCTTGAGAGGAGCGTTCCTTGCCGACACCGGTATTGGCATATTCAGTCATGATAGGCACTCCACCAAAGTTGCGCACGAGGTCAAAATAGAAGAATGCTCGAAGGAATCGGATTTCCGCCAGACGGCGTTTCTTCAAGTTTTCATCCATCGTAACATTGGGAATGCGTTCGAGTCCAAGATTGCAAGTGGTAATTCCCTGATAGCGGGCTCCCCAGAAATTTTGGATTATGCCGTTCATATTGCCGTTAGGCATATAGTGGGAGAGTTCCTGATATCCATCGTCCTGAGTGGTATTGCCGTCCCATAGATCATCGGTACACATATCTGAAAGAAGCCAAGTGTTGTAGATTTGCCACCAACCACCACCTTTGGCAATCTGATAGTAGCATCCACCCACGTAGGTCTCCACCTCCTCTGGGGTAGAGAAATAGGTATCGAGGTTTTCCTGTCCCCGCACTTCCTGATCAAGGAAATCGTTGCAGGAAGTCAATGCCCCGAGGCCGGCAACTGCAACAAGCGCATATATTGTCTTTTTCATTTTCATAATTACTGATTAAGAAATAATTCTCAATTCTCAATTCCCAATTAAAACTTGAAGTCTACACCAAAGAGATATGTCTGTGGAGTCGGATACTTGGCGTTGCCGATTCCCTTTTCAATCACGCTTCCGTCATAGAAAGGACGTTCCGGGTCCATACCTGTATATTTGGTGATGGTGAAAAGATTCTGGGCTGAGAAATAAAGACGTAGATTATAGTTGCCAAGCCATTTTTTCGGAAGTGTATAACCAAGTGTGATGAGCTTGCATCGTAGGTAGCTACCGTCTTCAACATAGAAGCTTGATACTCGGCCGTAGTTTTGGTTAAGGTCATTGTAGGAAAGACGTGGAATGTCATTGCTGGTGCCTTCGCCATGCCAAGCCTTATTGAGAGTGCCACGATAGACATTTTGTCCGCCACCACCTGAGTAGCGTTTCTTCTCAAGGTTAAATACATCATTGCCATATGTCCCGTAGAAGTTGGCTATGAAGTCCCATCCTTTCCAGTTCAGACCGACGTTGAACCCAATCATCAGATCGGGATATGGGTTACCGATATAAGACTTGTCGGAGTCATTGAGTACGCCGTCATGGTTCAGGTCTTTGAAGCGGATGTCGCCGGGCTGTGCATCGGGCTGCAGGAGCGTTCCGTGCTCATCAGTATGGGCGTAAACCTGCTCCCAGTTCTGGAAAAGACCATCGGCAGTATATCCATAAAAGCGAGAGATAAACTGTCCGTCTTCATTGCGGATGATGCTCTCGTTGAGTCCACCGCCTGTAAGGACTGGACCGTCGCCGGAAAACTTGATGGCTTTGTTGCGAACGCCCGAGAGCTGTACGCCAACATCATATCCAAAGTCACCTGCTTGGTCACGCCAGCTGAGTGAGAGTTCCCAGCCGCGGGCACGCATCTCGCCGATGTTTTGGGTGATTGCACCCATCCATGCTGGATTACCTGCTATGAGCAGTCCCTGGGCAGCGTAAAGCATATCGTGGCTGTTCTTCTGATACAGATCGAAAGTGAGGTTGAGTCGGTTGCGGAGGAAGGTAGCGTCGATACCAAAATCATAATCTTCTACAGTCTCCCAACGGAGAGTCGGATTTCCCATCTGTCCTACGATGGTAGAAGGGAAGCGAGTTGAGTTAAACACATAGTTCACTCCGTTGTCCATGGTTGAGAGGAAAAGACCGGGATTGATGTTCTGATTACCAACCTTACCCCAACCAAGACGAACCTTGGCGTTGTCGAGCCAATTGCGGGTTCCTTCCATAAATGCTTCCTCTGAAAGACGCCATGCAAGCGATATAGAGGGGAAAGTAGCCCACTTATTGCCTTGTGGGAAACGGGAGCTGCCATCATAACGGATAGATGCAGTCAGATAATAGCGGCTGTCAAAGTTATACATTATTCGTCCAAGAACAGAAGCGAGGGTCTGATAAGTTGTCCCGCCATTGGCAAACTGGTCACCGGTTCCTGCGCCCACTTCATGGAGCAGGCTGCTATTGCCGGGGATATCCTGGCGAGAAGCATTTGCCCAGTAATTTGCATAGCGCTCAGCAGTGAAACCGGCCATCAAAGTAAGATTGTGCTTGTCGGCGAATGTATCCATATAAGTAGCTGTGTTGGTCCAGCTCCAATTGAGTTGGTCGGAGTAGTTGCGGTAAGCACTGTCTTTTGCACTCTGTTCGAGAGCATCAATATGGAAAGCATAGTCGTATCCATCGCTACGCTGATACCATAGGTTGGCGCCAAACTGAGTGCGCAGTGTAAGCTGACGTATTGGCTGTATCTGGAGATAAGGATTCATGAGGAGCTGGAACTTGGTCGAATGATTGTCCATACGTGCAAGTGATGCCACCGGGTTCCATTCCTGATTGTTGTAGGAGCGTTGGAAGTCGTTCATCGGATTTGCAGGATCCCATTCAGATTCCGGACGATATACCGGGGTAGTGGGGTCCATACTCATTGCTGCTGCGAAAAGCTCGGGGGCAGATTCCCAGCTTTCGAGATTAGGAGCGAGATCCAGACCTGCCTTCAACCAATTAGTGAAATTGTATTCAGTGTTTAGGCGAACATTCATCTTATCCCAATAACCTCCTTTAAACTGAGAGTTGTTGCGGTAATAGCCTGCAGAGAGGCTATAAACATACTTATCGTTGCCACCACGTACGCTTAAAGAATAGTTCTGTACCAGGGCAGTCTTATCGACTACAAGTTTCCACCAGTCGGTGCTGTCGACCTCTCCATAATCTACATAGGGAGAGTTCCAAGGAGCCACGCGGCCATCATTCTCATAGCGGGCATAGAAGACTTTCTCATATTCATCAGCCCAAGCAATGCTTGGCTTCGGAATATACTGCCAACCTGCGGACGCTGAAAAATCAACATGGGTTGCTCCGGATTTTCCTTTCTTTGTAGTGATGATGATGACACCATTAGAAGCGCGTGTACCATAGATTGCAGATGCGGATGCGTCCTTGAGCACCTCCATACTCTCAATATCGTTATTGTTAAGGAAGTTGATATTATCAGTATTCAGAGGTACACCATCGACTACGTAAAGAGGGCTTGTGCCGTTGACCGATGTGACACCGCGGATCATGACAGAAGGATTGGCACCAGGTCCGCCTCCGGAAACAACTTGTACGCCCGGTATACGTCCCTGGATAGCATCCATTGCATTTCCTGATACCATCTCATTAAGTTCAGAACCTTTAATTGTTGAGATGGAAGAAGTCAAGTCGCTTTTCTTTGCAACACCGTAACCAACCACAACAAGTTCATCAAGAGATGTAGAACTTTCAGAGAGCTCCGCATTGATTTTCCTCTGACCTTTGACCGGAATTGATATTTCTTGATAACCAACGTAGTTGAACACAAGAGTAGCATTAGAGGGGACATCAGTCAAAGTATAGTTACCGTCGAAGTCTGTGGCGGTGCCTTTGCTTGTACCTTGAACTCTGACGGTGGCACCGATCAATGGCTCACCATCTTCTTTTGAAGTGACCACGCCTGTCACTGTCAGTCCTTGAGCCCAAGCTGAGAGACCTAATAACGCGACGAGCATTGTCAATAGGTATTTTTTCATGATAATTATCTAAATTTTTTTAATAATTGAAAATTGAGAATTTAGAATTAAGAAATCTGTTTACGATAGCCTGATGATTTCATTAAGCGTATCTCAAAAACTATCATTACTTTTCTGAGCCCCATGCCTCAGCATGGGGATTTATTATAATGTCATCTCTATGAGCTGAATATACAGAATCTCAATTCTCCATTCTCAATTAAACATTAGTTTTGGGGTACTAAACGTGCTCTTTCAGTGTGGGCATCAAAAATGAGTTTGAAAGTACCTCCACGTTCTATTGATTTCATGTCGACCCAATTGTCTGGAACGAACTGCTTGCGATAGGATTCATCTCCCCATTTGTCCATATCCACCGAGTCGCCATATTTCCATTTGAAATAGTCTGCGTTGCCGGTATAATGGTCATTGTCGGGGTGAAGGTTGCCATAATACATGAACTTACCAGGATCTGAGCTATCATCTACACGCCATGTGGCAAGATTCCACCATCCATCATGGTGCCAGTTGTGAATGACAAAGTGCAGATCGTCGCCTTTTGAAAGTTTCCAATCTTCAAGAATGTATAAATGAGGATTCTTGGCATCCTGAGTCATTTTGCTCACTTCCCTCGGACCATCCTTCATTGGGCCAAAATAGAATTCTTGCCACCATGGCTCATTATTCCAATCCCACCATGTGTTCAAGTCATCTTTTCCAAAGTGCATATGCATGACAGGATCAATGGCAGAATCCACTGAATAAGGATCGGCTGAATATGTACCATTGAAAGTGTCAAAGCTGATCAAGTAATACGAATTCGCCTGTGAAAGTTTGATACGGTTCACTTCATCAGGGTTATCTCCAAGCACTGAAGCGTCTTCTTTTGAAGGAGCGAAGCAGAGAGGACCAAAAGAGCCTTTCTGTCCAAGAAGGCAAACTTCTGTGCCTGCTTTCTCATTGTAATAACGTACCTCATACTTATAGGGCCCGACATGGTCGCATAGTACAGGAACTCCGAAGATGTCGGAATTCAGATCATCTTCATCAGAGACGTCGCAGAGCCACATCTTCTCCATATCTTGAAGCTCCTGCACTTTAACAAGAGAAGTGAAAGTAGCGGAATGAGCTGCTTCATTTGCTTCCTTATCATAGGCAGTTACAGTAGCTCGAAGATTAGCTGCTTTACTTGGAAGAATCAAATTCTCGGAGAACTCAAACTTTGCTGTTCCATTACCTTCAACACGACGAGGGAATCCCTCAACCGGTTTGGGACTTTCTTCTCCATCAGTGACATCAACAACGTCGATGTCCACATAGTCAACTATCCTGTTGTCAGCTACACTGAACTTAAGATTGAAGCTTGTCTTCTCCTTGATAAGCACGATAACTTCCGAGTCAGGACTCGTCGTGAAGTAGGGAGGTGTCCAGTCCGCATCAAGGGTCACTCGCAGATTCTGTTTCTCCTTGCGTCCACCGACGTCGGTGATTGTGATCTCTACATTGAAATCGTCACCATCCTGTTTCTCCTGAATCTTGAAGGCATAGTCAAGATCATACTCCTTCAGGGGTTCACCATAGATCTCAATGATGTTGATACGTTTGTTAAGTTGCAACTCGTGACAGACGAGATCGATAGTGGCGATACCATCATTATCCGTCACTTTACCAGCGATCTTGATAGATCTTCCAGCTTCAGTACGTTCATGCGAAGTGGTGAGAGATAGACCGGGTGCCGCTCCATCTACGTCTTTCCACTCATTGTCGTTGCCGCAAGCCGTTAGAGCCAGTAGCGCAGGCAGTCCTAAAAAGGATGCCATGCGACATTTCGTGATTAGGTTCATTCTTTGGTAAATTTTTAAATTAGGTTGGTAAATATAATTTGATTTTATTTAGCTCATGATAGTCCCCCAAAATTACTAAAAAAAATTGACATATACACTTTTTTTAGAAAAAATTTAGATTGATTTGTGTTTTTTTGGTCATGGATGAAACTTTGCTTATATAGATGGCAGTTATCTGTATGGTAAGTAGCTCGAAAAATTAATGATATGATAAATGCGAGATAATCATGAGGCAGCTTGGCAGTTATCATATCAAGACCCTTGCAGATGCTTGGTTAATGTATGTCGTTTAATT
>CAYSMP010000054.1:0-20763 GCA_964432215.1 uncultured Sangeribacter sp. | reverse complement strand
ATGCTGACGGCAATATCGATTATGAGGCACTTACCAAGCTTCAGAAGCTCCCTAAAAACGCATCAAAGGTACGTCTGCACAACCGTTGCATGATGACTGGTCGTCCAAAGGGCTACATCCGTCAATTTGGTATTTCTCGTATCCAGTTCCGCGAAATGGCTTCAGCTGGTCTTATCCCCGGCGTGAAGAAAGCAAGCTGGTGATCTGATTTCCATTCGTTAATTGGATCCTGTTAATTGGACTCCTAAATAACCTCGTAGGGACGCACGGCTCGTGCGTCCTTTTTCATTTTGCAAAACTCATAATACTTACAACTCCATTTTCCACCCTATTAAACTGCCTCATGCCCCTATGCATCCCAAATTGAGTTATCTACAAATCTGTCTCTATGTTTTTTCTATATTCCTTCCATCATGTTTATCTGCCAATACTCCCCCTGAAAAAATCTCGATAGTGGCATGGTGGCTGACCCCAAGCAAAAGCCACCCAAGAATTCCAAAAATTAAAGACATAAGCGATTGTGGATTCAATACTATTCTATATTATGATGAAGGCAAACCCAAAGCCGATTCAATATGTAAAATGGCAGAAGACTGCGGTCTTGATGTCATTCTCGGATCATCAAAGCTGAAGTCTGACAAAGCAAAGGCTTATATCAACAGTTTGTCCGCTCGCAAAAATATCACCGGTTGGTATCTAAAAGACGAACCTCTTTACGATGCTCTCCCGGACCTTAAGATAGAATATGATAATTTATCCAAATTTTCCGAAGACAGACCGATCTACATTAATCTCATTGGTTGCCATTCAAAAAAATACACTGGCCCATGCGAAACGATAGGGGAGTATTTAGATACCATTGAGTCCCTCTTCCATCCTCAAATATGGTCGTTTGATTACTATCCTGTCTCAATTGACAATGGAAAAATAAAGGTCCAATACAATCAATTCTTCAAAAGCCTCAAAGCATTTCATGACAAATCTCAACAAACTTGCCGTCCGTTCTGGTCTTTCTGTGAAGTTGTAGAATATAAACGTCCTGAAGTAGAGCGACCGGCAGCTACAGTCCCTTTCCTTCGTTTTGAAGCCTTTTCAGCTCTCGCATTCGGTGCCAAAGGAATTGTCTACTGGTCCTACGAACTCACAAAATCAAAAAAAGGACAATTCATATCCGCACTCATTGATTCCACCGGGATGAAAACTCCTGCATGGTATAATGCCCGGCAAGTCAATCGGGAAATATCAGCTTTTAGCGATATTTTCTCTCATGCCGATATCAATAAGATTTACATCCCTAACAAAGGTATCTTATCAAAGCAACAAAGTGCCCTCTTCGACCAACCTGTAGACCCGTTATTAAATATAGAAACTGACGGAAAAGGACTGCTGATCTCTGATTTTAGCTCTAACGGTGTCAACTACATCCTAATCCTAAATCTCGATGTAGAGAATCCCCAAACCATCCACGCACTATTAGACGCAAAATATCAATATCATCAACTTGAATACCAAAGTCCCAACTCTCTCAGCAATAATATAATTACCCAATCCTCCTACGAACAGACTCTTTCCCCCGGCTCCTACCTCATCCTCTCCTATATCCCAGTCAGTCAATAAATTTGATATTCATCCTCAATATAGTGTAGAGGACGTAGTCTAATGTCCTCCCAAATATCAATTTTTAAATTTGTTATTGCAATTAAGCTTTAGTTTGGTGAATATCTTTCACCCATTAGCTTCATTTCCTCACAAAAGCAAAATCAGTAGGATACCTGATCTTTATGCCAACAGTGGGTGTATCATAAGTCAAATTTTGCCAAAATTCAATTTGTAAGTGCATGATAATCAAATATGAAATTTTGCAATTTTATCGATTTTTCGACTTATGATACATCCTCGAGATTGAATAATTGAATATATGCATAATAGTCTCGGAGAGACATTTTATGGTAATCTCTTCTCTTATCATCTGGATAAGGGGAAGCTATATATATGGTGTTGTATATTTGCAAAAAAATACATATACCACCTATCATGGCATCCATAAAAGTTAAATTCCGTCCTTCTTCAAATCCCAATCAAGAAGGAACCATCTTCTATCAAATTCTTCATGAGAGAAAACAAAAACAATACGTGACAGACTATCATATCTTTCCCAATGAATGGGATGATAAGAAGACTGCCGTAAGACCCAATATCAATCTTGGCAGAAAGTCCTTTTTATTATCTATTAAGGAAAGAGTCCGTTGGGATATAGAGCGTTTTAGTAAGATAATTCGTAATCTTGATGCGAAAGGACTGGATTATTCAGTCAATGACATTATAGAAGAATTTCAGCGATACTCTGAGGAATGTTCCTTTTTTAATTATATGGAGTCGATAATTATCAAACTAAAGCAGAATGGTAAGATCCGTACCTCTGAGACATATTCAGCTACTCTCCGTAGTTTTAAGAAATTCAGAAAAGATGAGGATATTATGTTCGATTGTCTATCAAGTGAATTGCTGGAGGCTTATGAAGCATTTCTGCGTCTAAGAGGTGTTTCTGCTAATACAAGTTCGTTTTATATCCGTATTCTCAGGGCAGTATATTATAGGGCAGTAGAGGAAGACATAGTCGAAAATAGAAATCCGTTTCGTCACGTATACACAGGAATTGAGAAGACGATAAAAAGGGCTTTGCCATTAAAAATATTACGTAAGATAATCAACCTTGACCTCTCCCTTATTCCCCATCTTGACTTTGCAAGAGATATGTTTATCATGAGTTTCATGCTAAGGGGAATGAGTTTCGTAGACATGGCATATCTTAAGAAAAATGATAGATTAAATGGTTACATAACTTATCGTCGAAGTAAGACAGGCCAACAATTGACTATAGAATGGACAAAGGATATGCAGGATATTCTTGATAAATATCCTGAGAATGAAAGCGATTATCTCTTGCCAATAATAAGAAAACGAAATGTTAACGAGAGGTATATCTATAGAAATGTCGGATATAATATCAACCACAATCTAAAAACCATTGCTAAGAAAATTGGAATTTCAATCCCACTTACTATGTATGTTGCCCGACACAGCTGGGCGTCCGTTGCAAAAGAGAAAGGAATCCCTATAAGCGTCATAAGTGAAGGGATGGGGCATGATTCCGAAGCTACCACTCAAATCTACCTCGCCAGCCTTGATACTTGCGTCGTAGACCGCGCCAATTCTCTCATCATAAAAAGTCTAAAATATGCTCCCTCCTCAACCCTGTGAGAAGGGAGCATTCCGAAGTTTCTCACAAGCACCCAAAGTTATAATCCAAAGTATTATATAGACCCCATTGATAATACTAATTACCTAACCAGCTAAATCATGTTGCAGACTTTATTATCGTCAAGAAATCAGGTTTCAGCTTGGGGTAATCCATGCTTAAGCACAATAGCCTTGGAGAGATGGTTTATGATAACCTTTTTTATTCAATAAATTTCTCCCTCGTAACTCTCTGTTCCGAGGGCTTTTTTGTTTGGCAAACATCCAAATCTCTTAATAAGAGATAATTAATTTGTGCAAATTTAATAAAAAATATTGATTTTTTGCAAGATTTTTGAAATAAATGTCTGAGGTATTATAAATATTTTTGGAATGAATACAAAAAAATCCAAAATATAAAATTCTAAGTATAGAAAAGTTAATAATTTAAGAGCAATCCAAATCTCTTATTAAGAGATACTAAAAATAACTTGTTTTATATGTATAAATTATGCCTAAATTCACGAGACGAACTCTTGATTATAGATTTGGAAAAGATTGCATTTTTTCAGGCAAATGGTAACTATACTCATTTGAAGTATATTTCTGGTGATACTCATTTACTTACTATTGGACTTTCTAAATTGGAGGAATACATTCGTAAGGTCTGGCCTATTAATGTTTCATCACCCTTTGTTAGACTTGGACGCAGCTTAATAATCAACCAAAAATTTTTATCAGGTATAAGTACCTTAAAGCAAAAGATTTCTCTTTCTGACAATGAAGGTCATTCATATTTGTTAAGCGTGTCTAAACCTTTGTTGAAGGAATATAAGGAAAAAATCAATAAAGTGTATCACAAATAATAGAAAGATGGCAAAAGAAGTTATTATTGGAAGAAATCCATCTTCTCCATTGAAAGTGCCAGAAGATAAAATTGCTGTAAGTGGAAAACATGTAAAACTTACGGTCACAGATGAAGGGAGATGGAAGATAGAAGATCTCAACTCTTCAAACGGTACTTTTGTCAGAAATGAAGAAGGAATTTTTGACAGAGTCTATACCAAAGATATAGATGAGTTTGACGTAATACGTCTTGGCAACGACGGAGCCAACAGCTATGTCTTTATAGCTCGTCGAGCGTTCAACCCTGAAGCTTCCTATAGAAATGAATTCAGACATCTGTCAAAGTTATTGAAGAAGTCAAAAGAGGAAACGGAAAGAAAGGAGCGTAGGATCGAAATCAATGGCTGGATATCCAAGATCTCAGGAGTTGCAGTGGTAGTGTTATGCGCAATTTTAGGTTCGATAGACGGAATCAATATCGATGCGAATGTAAGGATTGGACTGGCTGCTTGCGCACCAATAATAGTAGGTTTATTCTTCAGTGGGGATAAGAAGTCTTTGAAGGTGCTGAAAAAGAAGAAGGAGAAATTTATGATCTGTCCGAACCCTAATTGCGGGCGTCGACTTACAGAATACGATATTGAGCAGGGACAGTGTTCTAAATGCAAAGCAAAATAACAAATGTCCATTTTCCATTGCTTAAGATAAAAAGAATAAAGAATATTCAAAAACCAACATTTATGAAAAAGATGCTGATATCAATTTTGATTTCGGTGATGACTTTTACAACCATTCAAGCGAGAACGTTTGTACTAGCCACCGGAGTCTCAAACTATGGGAGAGAAGATGCCAATCTCAATCAGACAACAAAAGACGCTAAACGCTTTAAAGAGGTTATGGAAACTCAGACAAAAGACATAACCATACTTACAAGTAAAAACGTCACAAAAGCAAATGTACTTGAAAAGCTGAGGGCGATCTGCAATCGGGCACAAAAAGAAGATCAGGTAGTATTTTTCTATAGTGGGCATGGTATGCCTGGAGCGATCTGCGGATATGATAGTCCAATCAAGTATGATGACATAGTCGAGATACTCTCCGGTTCGGAGGCGAGTGCGAAAATATGCTATATAGATGCCTGCCATGCAGGATCAATGAAAAATTCTTCAAAATCGTATGATGGTTGGGCGGACGATTCCAAATCATATAATGATCAAGTTTTTTTTGTTTCATGCAGAAGCGACGAGCTATCATCGGAGCATCCATTTCTCGGAGCAGGACTATTCACTCAAGCACTCATCAAGGGATTGAAAGGAAAATCAGATAAAGACGGAAATAAAGAGGTGACAGTGATGGAACTCTTCAAATACATACATGGTGACGTCATCAAACATTCCAACGGCAAACAACATCCTCAGCTTATTGCGCCTCAAAACATGCATGATGTCGTAGTCAGTAAATGGTAAGAAGTCAGAGTAAATAAGTCAAGACAGTGAGTTTATCCAAAAATCCCAAATGTTCAAACCATATGTTTTATAAGATTTGGTGAAAATGCAAGTTTATCTATAAATTTGCACAACAAATTCAATTTTAACAAAAAACAACTTAACAATGAGTACGACAAATCCAATCAATTCAGCTATGTCGGGAAAGACCTCTGACACTAAAAAGAAAGCATCAACCATTGCAGCCGTCGGAGCAGCAGCCGCGGGAGTAGGAGTAGCGGGAGCAGCAGTGTTGTCTGATTATGATAATGAAGAAGAAGTCATATTGGAAGATGTCATTCTTGAGGAAGGTGTCGAAGAAAGTAGTGAAGCTGAAACTCCTAATACCACAGTAGAAAGCAATACGACTTCTTCTCAATCCTCACACCATACTTCCACGGTAAATGCATCTGACTCCCAGACGCAGGATGTTTTAGAACCTCAGCCAATTACTGAGGATGGGTTTGTAGGAGAAGCAATCCCGGGTTCGGAAAACATTGACCAAGCCGGAGTGCAATCACAGACTTCGGCAACCTCCAATACAGAGACCGCGACAAGCGAATCTACAGAAGAGTTGGTCAATCCTGAAGAAATAGCTCAGGCTATTATCTCGGAGGAGCAGATAGACCCGGATGATGTGGATATGGCTGACGTTGTGAATTTCGATGATATCGGTACTGTTTATACTGTAGATGGTGAAAGCTATACAGCAGCTGCTTTCCATGATGCAGCGGGAAATGATCTGGTTATGATTGATGTCGATGGAGATAATGTTTTTGATGTCATCACTGATTACGACGGAAACCTGATTGCCGAAGTTCCTGGTAATATTTCCGTAGGAGACGCAATGGAAGACATTTTGGAAGATGAAACATATTTTGCATATGATAGTGAAACCGACAATGTAGATGAATTCGATACGGATTCACTTACAGAAGATATCTTGGCGTAGATCATGGGAGCACAACCGTCACAAATGACATTTAAATGTCTGAATCCAGAATGTCAACAAAAGATAAGGCTTGATATACCTAAAAAATCCGGGATCTATAAAATAGTCTGTCCTCATTGTGGCATCACTAAAAAGATTAACATTAAAGGTCAGGACGTACTCGGGCAAATAGATAGATCTTCCGAGGTGAAAAAAAAAGCCGAACAGCCGATTGTAGACTTAGGAGAAGATTTTTTAGTCAATACATTTTATGAAGTTGTTTGCCCACACTGTCAGGAAGGCAAAATACCAGTGAATTATGATGCTCCGGGTACATTTCAGGCTCAATGTCCTGCATGCGGAGGAAAAGTTGGGGTGAATGTTCGCAAACCAACTGAAATAATAACGCGATCGGAACTCATCCAACGTTACAGAGGAAAACTTATACTTCTTCGCCGAGGGTGGTTGAATAAGGATTATCCTTTACGAGACGGTTCAAATATCGTGGGTCGGTATGACAAATCAAAAAATTCTGATATAGCGATAAAAGGAGATTCGGGAATATCGCGACAGTCAATAGAGATACTTGTGGATCATCATGATAAGGGTTATTCTTTTAAATTGACGGTCAGGAATTCAACGAATCCTGTATTTCACAATAACAAACCCCTTGCCGTAGGTGACTCGATATCTTTGAATTTCGGGGACAGCATAATCCTGGGCAAAACCAAGTTTAGATTTGAAAAAGAAGTATAATGGAAATAAACTTAAGCCAACCATATTCATTTTGTCAACTTGGGCAGCGAAGTAATCAAGAGGACGCCAGGTATCCCGATGAGAACATCCCTGGAAGGCATCATTCTGTATTTATTGTATGTGACGGGGTCGGAGGACAGGATAAGGGTGAGGTTGCAAGTCGTACTGTCGCTGATGCGTTAGGGCATTATATGGAAGGTGTCGACCTTTCAAAGCCTTTTGATTCCAAAGATTTCCGGTCTGTATTGGATCATGCATATACGCGCCTGTTTCGAAAAATGAACAGTTGTTCACAGGAAATGGCTACTACATTCACCTTCGTATGTTTCAGTTCTTCCGGAGCTTTGTGTGCCCATATGGGAGACAGCCGTATCTATCATGTAAGGCCGGGAGTCGGTATAATGTACCAAAGCGAGGATCATTCTCTTGTTAACGCCCTCGTTCATTCCGGTAATCTCCTCCCTGAAGAGGCAATGGATCATCCGAAAGGTAACATCATAACCAGATGTATGGCTCATGTGGAAAAAGGAGAACAAAAACCATCCGCCACAACAATACTGCTTACTGACATAGAGCCTGGTGACTATTTTTTCCTTTGTACAGACGGAGTGACCCATTGTATTGATGACGAAGACCTTATATCGATACTTTCGTCTGATGTCAGTGATAAGGAAAAGATAGGTATGATATCAGAAAAAAGCGAGAGGAGCAGTGATAACAACACTGCTTATCTCGTTGGAATCGATTCAATCGTGTTGGGTGGAATCGACGAACCCGAAGATGAAGAATTAGACGCTGCCGACCTATCGACAACTGAAAAAATCTATAATACGACTTCTATGGTGCAAGAGGTTTCTCCGTCTGATATACGGTGTGGTAATAGCATAGTGTCATTCTTTAAAAATTTATTTGGCTGATTATGGCAAATGTTAAAAATATCGTAGGTGCTTTGGAAATCGGCACTGTCATTAAGTCGCCACAAGGTGAATACAAAGTGGTGGAATTACTTGGAGCCGGAGGATTCGGTATCACATATAAGGTATGTCGTCAATCCGATCATAAGGTATTTGCCTTGAAGGAGTATTTCCCTAACAAATTATGTGAGAGGGGAGACAATGATACACTGTCTTATCTACGCACAAATTCTGAAACCATTGAAATCGGAATGAAGGACTTCATTACAGAAGCTCAACGTCTTGACCGACAGAATATCTCTCATCCCAATATCGTTTCAATTGATGAAGTATTTAAAGCCAATAATACGGCGTATTATGTTATGGAGTATATCGACGGACTCAATCTCCGCCAATATATCACAAAAAGGAACCACAACAGGCCTATGTCTGAAGAGCAGGCATTGAGCGTATTGCGACCTGTGCTTCAAGCGGTGGCAACGATTCATAATAATAAGCTTACTCATCTTGACATAAAGCATGAAAACATAGTGCTGACGGAGGAAGAGGATGGATCATACCGACCTGTCCTTATCGATTTCGGACAGGCTAAGCACTATGATAGAAAAGGAAACGCCACATCACAACTTACAAATGCAGGATGTAGCGATGGATTTGCACCTCAGGAGCAGTATATGGGCCTTACTCAGTTCACTCCCCAAGCGGATGTCTATGCACTTGCTGCGACTTTGCTTTATCTGTTGACTGCAAAACAACCGGTTAAATCTTCCGACATGTCAAAGGGCATTATCGTAGATATGCTTGGTGACTCAGTGTCGGTACGTGTGAAAAATGCCATCATCCGAGGAATGATGACCGCTAGAGATGAAAGGACACCATCAGTAGAGAGCTTTGCAATGGATTTAGGTATTGATATATCTGAATCTAATGGTGAAGGAAATGTGACACGCCTTTTGAAGATTAATTCAGATAGAAATACTAAAATAAGAAAAACATACGTAGCCGTATCTGCTGCTGTCATAGCGCTCGTGATCGGAATCGGAGCGATATGGAATACGACTAAACAAAAGAATATCAATATCCAGGACGAAACGGAACTCATTGAGGAAGTATCTTCGTCTGAAGACTTATATTCCGATAATACTCAAATACCCAAAGTAGACGCTCCCGAAGAGCTTGCTGTTCAGGATCCCAAACTGGATGATAAGGCTGAAAACACGAATGAAACACGTGTGGAGACTCCAATTCAGGATAATGCTTCTGAAGTTTCTGATAAACCTCAAGGAATCCAGACAGAGCCAGAAAAACCTGCAGTAGTAGAAACACCTCAATCCGCTCAGGAGAATACGCCGAGTCAAGAAACCCTTTCAGATGATAAGCTTTTTGAAAAAGCCAGAGCGGCTGGAGATTGGGAAACTGTAAGGAAACTTGCAGACAAGGGATATCAAAAAGCCTATATTCCTTTGGCCAAGCATTATTGCTCAAAGGCTAAAACACATGGTCTTGCCGACACATATGCAAAAAAGGCTAAGAGCGCGGGAATAGCAGGAGCAGACGATATCATATCCGTTTTGGATGGCTTGGGATATTATGACTGATGAAATATCAGGATATAATAATTTTTAATAATCAAAAAATACAGAGATTTAACAATGAAAATATTAAAACTAATATTAGTGTTGCTGTCCATAATATTGACAACCAATACAATTAATGCACAGATGCAGCTTTTGAGTGGACAGACACTCTCATCCGAAGATCTAAAAAAGCTTGAGAAGGAAGCGAAAAAAGGTGATATTTCATTACAGGCAGGGTTAGCTTCTGTATATTCACAAGGTATCTTTGGAGTTAACAAGGATCTCAAAAAAGCTCTTTCATGGGCAAAGAAAGCATATGAGACTGGTGAAAAACAAGGAAATCCAATAGGAATAGTTACGTATCTTTCGGTTCTTATCACTAATGAAAATGACATACCAAATGCCAAATATGATATTATATCACTGGGTGCAAAGGGTGATTTGACCAACAATCCTTACTGTTTATTTTCTTACGGGGGATGGTTGTTAACAAAAGGAGAGATCAATGATGGATTGAAACGAATAAATCAAGCAGCTAATTTAGGAAATGTAGAATCCATGAACCTCTTGGCCACATTGTATTTAGGAGAGGAAGGGGTTCCTGTCAATCATGAACTGGCCTTCAAATGGGCGAGTAAGTCTGCAGAATTTGGAAATCCACAGGGTATGCGTAATCTCGTAAATTTCTATGCAAATGGTATTGGAACTGAAAAAGACGTAAAAAAGGCTATGGAATGGGGAGAAAAGGCAAAAGATGCTGGGATTGACTGCTCTGATTTGCTTTATGTCATATATCTTGAATCTGATAATTACGAAGATCAAAAAAAAGGATTCAATTTTCTATATGCAAATCAAAATGCTCCGGACCCTTCTGTATGGCGAGTATTAGGAATCTGCTACGAAAATGGAATTGGAATAGACAAAGATGAGGCAATGGCAGTGCAATGGTACGAACTCGCCAGTCAGGGTGAAGATGAGGATGCAATCTGTAGATTGGTCGATGCAAAATTGAACGGAAGTTTAGGGATAGAGCAAGATATAGAAACAGCTATTGCAGAACTTAACGAAATTATGGAGCAAGGTTCTGTTCAAGCCTTTTATTCGCTCGAGGATTGGTATTTCAAAAAAAATGATGGGGCATCATTGATAAAATTGTACACAAAGGTTATAGATAATATTGATAAATTCCCAAATATCAGTTTAAATCAGATGAATTGGCAGCTTGCCGGAGTATATGAAGATAAAAAAATGGGAGTCAAAGATATAGAAAATCAAAAAAAATATTTGAGAGCTATCACAGATGCTACAACACCGGAATATCATGTTGCTCAAGGACTTTTGTTGTTTGATAAACAATTCGGGGAGCCCAATTATGAGAAAGCAATAAAGCATTTTGAATGGGTAATACAAAAAAAAGATGAGATACCCCTTTTTAAGCGAGAAGCTTATAAAAAGCTTGCAAGTGCTTATAGATACGGAAGAGGAGTGGAGGTAGATGAGGTGAAAGCAGATGAATACCTTCATCAGCAGGAACTTATTGAGCAGGAATTTAAGTTTGCTGAATATGAGAATGATTATGTGAAAACAACTGATATTATGAGGAATCTTGGGTTGTGATATTATCTTGTAATATTGTTAACCAGAAGAGGGAGAACCGATGAGTTTTAAATATTTTAGACCCGAAGAGATAAGATTATCTCTTTGGGTCTAAGAAAAGTTATGAAAAGCCTAATCACAGACATTCACAATGAGAAAGCGCTTATCTGCAATTTTAATTAGTATTTTTATTAGTGTTCCGGGTTGGACATACAGGTTGCCGCAATTCACCAAAGCGGCATCTTCGATAATGCCTACATTGGATTTCTCCTCTTCCTACAAAGTAGGGACTTGGAAGGAAGACGGTATATTAGAAAGAGAAGTCAGAAAGATACAAGGAACTGGAAATAATATCTATTATCTGATTGAAATTAGTAGAAAAAATAAGGATACAGGTTATCTTGTGATACAGCAAAAGGATCTCATGAGTTTTCTTATGACACTCAATAAGCTTATGAAACATTTTGATGATCCCGATAGTCCTGGAGATTTTGAAGATAGTTTTTTCATAAAATCGTTTAAATTTGATAAAGGATTTATTGCTAACTATAATGAAGAGTTAAAAAGTACAGAAATATATGAATTATCTGATTCTCATTACCAATGTCTTGGTTCAACTGATATGCCGTATTATTTAATTTTGGGTGAATTCGATATATATGCGGGAGACGATCGTCCTCAACCTGATATTTTTTTTGAGGGGGATAAACCATATCCTCATTTATTACAGCGGTTTGACTCGAAAGAGAGCATTGAGGGTCTAAGTGAATTATTAAGAGAATCTTACTTGAATAAGAATAGTAATGTCAATCCGGATTCTTTTGAGAGAATTGGCAAATACAAAGGATACGGTGATGAGCAACTTGAGTTATTGAGATATAAAAAGAACGATATATCAAGGATATATCTCCAATTGCTAAGTACTTACTATGAAAATGGACGTCACGAGGTCTATGTCTGGATGACGGATTCTGTTTTCATCAACTTTAAAGACGCAATGAAATCCGTCTTAAACGACTATGCAAAGAAATATGGAAAATTTCAAAAAACATCTGACAAGCCCTTCACAAAGGAAATAGATGATGTTGAGCTTTCCGGATGGATCATAGGAGAATTTGATGTCAATATGAATGTAGTCAACGGTGGAAGATTTGAATCACCAATTATCAGTGTATATGAACGTATCTTAAAAGACGGAGATAATACGCTTGTTGTCTCTTTTCATGATTCGAACTTAAGTTCTCTTTCTTGGATTGAGTTTAATTCTCCTGAATTATTCGATGATTTCGTTAAAATGCTGGATAGTGTAAAATTAAATTAGTTGTTTATTATTCAATAAAAAAGATTAAGATGATAAAGAAAATCACTTGTATATCGCTTATATTGATGATATTCTCATATGTATGTCATGCGAAAAATCATGTGAGCAATCCGATATCGAACCCTTCTTTCGACTATAATATGGTCGAAAAGATCATCAATGACTCATATCAAATAGGAGTATGGGGAAAAGGGGAGGTGCGGAAATACAAAAATGAAGAATCCGAACTATACCTTATTGTAGATAATGATGTGTATAAAAAATTCTTTCTTGTGATATCAAAGAAGAAATTACCAGATTTTTTAACATTGCTATCTAAAGGGAATGATACATATAAGGAGGTAATGAAGGAAGAAGATAGAAAGAGTATTTTAAAAGAAATAGACAGTCCTTTTACTCAGTTAGAGTATGAATTCATATATTTTGATGAAAAAGATAAGGATACATATGTATATGGATCTACTGTAGAAGATGCTTACATTTTATTATCATCGGCTCAATACCAAAAGATGGTTATAAAGTTAAAAGTCGGCAAAGCTCCAAAATTTCCAACTTATAAAGATGGAAAGAATGTTTATTTTAATATAGATCTTGGATCTATCACGGACTTAATGAATATTCTCTCGAAATCACTCAATAATGACATGGCGAAAGTGAATCCAGATTCCTTTGAACGTGTAAATACTTACACATTGGAAAATGTCATAGGAATACCTGAGAAATTAAGTATTCTTAAGTATGGAGAAGGTATTAATACGAAGTATTATATAGAGTACGGGTACGAATTCAAAGACCACACGAAGTATCAGAATTATCTTTGGATAAAAGGAATTAAATATAAACTTTTTAAACAATGGATTCAAGATATTTTCTCAAAGTTCTACGGATTTTCAAAAACCACACCCAATGAAAATAGTCCAGCTGCAGATGTTATGGTCGAATACCCAAAAGGAATGAAACTTGGTGGTATCATTAAAGGAATTTTTGATGTTGATATGCAGGTAGTAGAGGGTATGGCGATAAATGACGAATATTTGGGTGCTCATATTTATTATGATTCTTATAAGAAACGCTATGAGGTTGCCATCAGATTCGGAGAAAAGGATTATCTCTTTTTCCACAATGTACAGGATTTGAAGAGTTTTTTAGATGCGCTTTGAAAATATATACAAATAAGTTTATCGAATATCGTGTTTATGAATAGTAAAGTATCAAATAAATCTTATGAAGAATTTCTGATACAACGTTTGCTGGTATTAATGCTCAGTGTTTTTCTCTGTCTAATGGCGTGGGCATATCAATTGCCACAATACGACATGGTGTCATCTATTGGAGGGTCCTTGCCTGAGATCGATTTCTCCAATTCCTATAAATTAGGGACAAGGGGAAGAGGGTTATATGGATATGAAGTGCGTAAGATTACGAAAACTGACAATGAAGCATTTTATCTAATTGAAATCAATGCATCTTCTGAAGAAAAATGTTACCTTGTGATAACTCAAAAGGATATCATAAGCTTTCTTATGAACCTAAACATTCTAAAGAAGCAAATGGAAAATCCTCCGACTTCAGTTGAAGCCGGAACTTTCTATAATAAGTCGTTTAGTTACTACAATGGATTTCTTGCTGTTTTGGACAAAGAAAATGAAATTACAGAGATCTACAGACTTCTATACGCAAATTATGAATATAAATATTTTCCTTCTAATGAAGAATCCTATATATATGCACATTATTATATTGATGGAAAGAAACAATCTCCTCAATCAACTTTATTCTATGATGCAAATTCTGAATATCCGTATGTGTTTGATACGTTCGAATCGAAGGAGTCAATAGAAGTATTAAGTGAGATCTTAAGGGCATCTTTATTGGGCAAAAATAGTCATGCCAATCCGGATACTTTTGAGAGAATTGGCAAATATAAAGGATTTGGTAATGAGCAACTTGAGTTGTTGAGATATAAAAAGAACAATATATCAAGGGTATATCTCCAATTGCAAAGTACTTACTATGAGAATGAACTTCATGATGTCTATGTCTGGATGACAGATTCTGTTTTCTCACACTTTACGGCCAAAATGAAATCGATTGCAAGAACATATGCAAAAAAAAGTAGTCAATTCAAAAGTCCATTGGATGATCCTGAGCCCTTATTTTTACATATCGATGACATTGAGCTTGGAGGATGGATTATTGGTGAATTTGATGCCAATATGAATATTGTCGATGGTGGAAAATATGAATCGCCTTTAATCCGCGTATTAGTGTCGGACTCAAAAGAGGGACATTTAAAACTTATGTTATCTTTTACTGAAGCGAACTCATCCACTCTCTCTTGGCTTGAGTTTGATTCTCCTGAAATATTTGATGATTTTGTTAAGATCCTTGATAGTATATAAATCAAAATGATTTAGTAAGTAGTTCGCAAAAACTAATGATATGATATATGCGAGATAATCATGAGGCAGCTTGGCTGCGGAGAGAAGGAGCTCAGCGAGCTAAGCGACTGAACGACAATGCCAAGATGGCCAGGATTAGCCGCAGTTATCATATCAAGACCCTTGTAGATGCTTTGTTAATATATGTCGTTTAATTTTTGTGAGCTCCTTAACCCAATATTTACAACATTTTAAGAAAAATATAAATACCAATTGACATGGAAACAAAGACAATTGCCCCGATATCTTCGGAAGAAGGAGCAGGGAAGTCTGGAAAGACTACTAAAATCAAGAAAATGTCAGCTAATGCTGCTAAGTTTACTGGAGCTGCTACAATAGGGGCTGCCGCGACATCAGTAATGGCAAATGGCGCCGTGACGGAGGAAGTGCTTGAAGAAGGAGAGATGTCGGAAGAAATTCTTTCAACTCCTGATGTGGCAGATGAAATCTCATCTGAAAGTCATACATATGTAAATCCCAATGAGGTCAGAATAGAGATAGAAGAGGTGGAAGAAGCTTCTGAAGAAATGGTAGAAGATGTTGAAGCCGTCATAGAGTATGTCGATGAAGAGAATGTAGATGATGAAACCGCTTATGTAAAACCTGAACCAATTACGGAAGAAGGAATTGACGCTGATGGAGAATCAGAATCCTTGATAATGGAGGTTTCACCTTCTGAATCGCAAATTGCTGAAGCTGATTTAGAGATTATCGATGAAGATGATTCCGAACTCCTTGCTGATGAGTCGGTAGATGATACTGATGATATTGATGTAGTCGATGATATTCTTAATGCCTAAATTTATATAATGTCATGATTAAGACTATTACAAAAATAGGTATAACTACTGCGGTAGCTTTCATCCCTTTTATTGCTTTAGCTCAGCAGACTTTGGATGAGGCAGCTGACAGCATAAAGAATGTCTACAGGCTTGCCAAGAAGGGTGACGCCGCAGCTCAGAACGAAGTGGGTGGCTGGTTTTACCGAGGAAGACACGTAGACCGGAATTATGATGAGGCCATCCAGTGGTGGGCTAAGTCTGCCAAGCAAGGGAACGCTCAGGCTATAGGCAATATGGGACTCTGTTACCAGATGGGACATGGAGTTGATGCAGATTCCTTAAAAGCCACCCAACTTTACCAACGTTCTATAAAGGATGGGAACAAAACTCTATTTAAGCAAAATGAAGAATTTGCTAAGAAAGGAAATGTATTCAGCAATATGCTGATTGCGTCATGTTATCAGAATGGGATAGGAGTGGCGAAAGACATAAGTAAGGCTATTCCGTATCTTACTGCGGCTGCCGATAAGAACTGCGTAATGGCTCAAAGAGACCTTGCCCTTATACTCCTCAATAGAAATAATGGCAAGGAGGCTGCTTTGTGGTTTAAGAAAGGTGCAGAAAATGGAGATTTGACATGTACATTCTATTATGGAAAAATGCTTGTTGAAGGTATTGGTCTTAAAAAGAATCAAAAAGAAGGAGCCAACTATCTTCTAAAGGCTGCTGAGGCTGGCTTTCCACAAGCAATGTACTATGTTGGAAACTGCTACATGGAGGGAACCGGGCTTACAAAGAACTCAGAACAAGCGGTTAAGTGGTATAAATTAGCAGCTGGTAAAGGGGTTTCAAATGCTCAATGGGCCCTTGCCAAGTGTTTTCGTATTGGTGATGGAATACCTGTGAATTTTGATCAAGCGATGTATTGGTATGCAGAGGCATCATCGAAAGGACATGCAAGGGCTTTCAAGAATCTTATAGTGGATTCAATCCCCGATTCTCCATTCACTTCATATCTAAAAGGAATGAAAGCATATGTCAATAATGAATATGATGAGGCTTTGAGACAGTTCAATATTGTTTCAAAAGCTAAAATTACCGATGGAAAAGTGATGGAAGCGGCTATTATGGTAAATACCAACTATAAGAAGCATAATATTAAGAAGGGGATAAAACTTCTTGACGAGGCGGCAAAAACTAACCCTCAGGCTATGTATCTTTTAGGCGCACTTTACGAAGCAGGTAAAGGCGTTGTCAAAGATATGTCACTCGCTGTATCTAACATGAAGAAATCAGCTGACATGGGTTATGGGCCGGCTGAGTGTTCTTTAGGAGATATGTATTATGAGGGACGAGGAGTAGAGCAAAGCTATGATCTTGCTGTTGAATGGTACAGAAAAGCCTTTGCTCAAGGTATGCTAAGTGAAAACGCTGCCAAAAGATATGCTGCTTGCTATGAAAATGGTTGGGGTGGGCTAGTCCGTGACCAAGAACAAGCTAAGCTTCTGCTTGAAGGAGACTACAAAAGCCATATTTCTGAACTTCTAAAAAATATTTGAAATCATCCAATTCAACGGATTTAAGCCACATAGGTTCAGACTCTCGGCATGCAGTAGTCGCTTGTCGTGTATGGAGCAATGTTATCGGAGCTATTGGCATAGAATCTGCCTCAGCCTTGATTTTATACTCCTCAAGTAGTTGAATGTTGAGTAGGCAACCCCCGTGGACTAACTAAATGAACGACTTCATGGTCACCCCGCTTGATACGAACTTGCGTTGAAGTCCTTCAAATTCAAACTTTATCATAATCTTAGAGGTTGTAGCCGGTGCAGCATTTCACAATACAAAATTGCAACTCGGCTGCAACCTCTAAAATGTGCATTTCAATTAATGCTCACATACAATCCTTTACCGTGACGAAATTGCCTCAGCACATCGAATTTCTCAAATATATCGTTGCAGTATGAAAAAGCTATTATCTTTGCATAACTCTTAAGAAGCACACTACTCAATTTATTGAATCATTTTAAGATAGCGCTTTCGCTTTCTATATGTTGATATTTGGGGGATTTCGAGGTCTTTTTGCCATAATCAAGGCTATAGACAATCTTCAGGGTAGCATACTGATTGAAATTTTGGTTGCGACTTGTTCTAATGAAGGAATAGAACGTTGTTGCAAGTTCATCCTCCAACTGGTTTTTCCTCAAGAACATGTTGTTTGCATTGGCTTCGATAGCCCAATTGCCAGAGTTCCACATGGCAGACAGTTGATATAGCCAATAACTCCTTCTGCAAATCTGATAGTCAACCAAGTCTTTTACTGGGGTTGCTATCCATGCTCCGAATGAGAAATCTCCGACGTAATAGTTCAGGGTTGCGCTACCCGACAACGATGACATGTTTCTGTGTTCAACTCCTCCGCGAGTCATTTGCTTGCTCCAATTTCCGGAAATCTGCATGTTGAGGGAGTTGGATGGCTTATATGTCAATGAAACATCACCACTTGGTCTATGATATTTACAATCATCCCTAAATGTGCTGACAAGATTTCCATCCCGAATATAGTAATCGGAAACAATCGAATGGTTCTGATAGAAATAAGTCATTCCTGCTTCCAAACCAATCTTTTTTAGATTCAAGTTATAACTAAAGCGTGGACTAAGCAGAATTGAATTGTCCATATCGGGATTGCCCTTGAGTATGATTACTGGGTCGATCTGTTGCTCCACATCGTTGATGGTATTGATTCTCGGATATGTATTGCCCAGCGCAAATGCGAACTGAAGTTGCTGCTTCTTATCCAACATATATGCCAGCCTTGCCTGGAGACGAGGCGTAAGATGGTTTATGGACTTCATGCCCTTAAGTCGGTACGTCAGGAATGATACCCCTGGATTTATGTCATAGAAAAACCTTCCCATACGCTGTGAGTAATCGGCAAAAAGGATTGTCTCTGAAGAATGCAGGTTCTGGCTATATTCCGATATCCCGGAATAATCGGTGTCGCTTATCCGAAGAAACTCATAAAGCATGAAGGCCAATCTGTTTTGATGATTCATGGTCATTGAGTAATTTGCATTCATCTTGGTATAATAATAGTTTTCCTTTACTATAGAATTATATGAACTTGCACCGGAATTATACCGTCGGTCAAAGTCGTTTCTTGAATAATATGCATCAATGACATAGTCCAATGATTTGCTATCGGAGATATTATGCAGACCATAGAAATATAAACTTGGACGGAGGGCTTTATTGCAGCTAAAGATTTGCAGGTTTTCTCCTTCGTTAAAGGCTGCCTCAGTCAACCAATAACTAAGAGTAGAACCATTATTAACGTTATTCCTATCATTCTTCCATGATAATCCACCGCGAAGCATCCATATGTATTTATTGCCGCGATTGCTCATCGAAGCCTGTAAATAATCTTCCCTTATCTTGTTGTCAGAATTAGAGTAGGAATTTTCCCTTTTCAAAATATTGTTGTCAAAATTGAATGATTCGCTTTCTTTTACTGACGACTTTGGGTTTTTCAACGAATAGCCGGCCCATAGGTTTATGCTTTTTGTTCCAACAACATATTTTGAAATCATATTGTAATCGCTGTTGAGAAAGCCTAATCCTTGCATGGCGTCAAGTTGAGTGTAACCACCATTGACAGGTGTCTTAAGCACAAAGTTGATTGCCGAGGTATCTTTTGCATATTTCCCTGAAGGAATATCATAATATTCAACGCTTGCTATATCCTTCGGACGAATCGATTGGACCTCCCTGAAATCAGCCTCGCGTCCGTCTATGTATATTGTGGCAGTTCCAGCCGGAGTGCTCACAACGCCTGAATTTCGATTGACTGCGACACCTGGAATCATAAGGTTTCTCAACAGGTCGTATCCACTTACGGCATGTTTTCGCTGCTCTTTGGTCGGGACAGCGAGGATATGGTCATCTTCCCGTGTAAGGTAAGATGCTTCAACGATGACCTCTTCAAGTTTATGTGCTTTGACAGAATCCGTTTCATTAGATTGTGCTACGGCAGTTAGTGGTAAAAAGAGTGATATGAATGTTAAGAAACTAATTTTCATCATGGTTCAATTATTCCTTTATTAAAAATTTAAGTAAACCATTGAATGCACAAATGTCCCGGCAAACCAATAATCGGGTTTGCTGCTCATCGCGTTACCAAGATACAAAAATCCTTTGACTTTGTTGCTGTCCATCGTGCGTAAAAATATGCTTTTTACAAATTTACACAAAAGAAATGAAAAAGGTCATACTTTTGACCAAAAATCGACTATGAGAAGGCAATTTATAAACCTATGTTAATAATTTCGGCACATCATTTAGTTGATACCGGCACATCTTTCAAGCTGCAACCCCGAGATCATATTCTGCTTTGAGCGTGAAATGACGGTGGTTTCATTGAGAGCAGCCGACAGTCCTGCGTCTGTAAAAAGTTTATTGCCATAAACTACTGTATTAGTGACCGAAATATTTAGATAAAAATGTGCAGTTGTACCATAAGAAGTCAAGAACTCTTTGCAGATTGGGGCGACAAATTCTTTTGTTGCCCCAATCCATGATGTTCTGAACGGATTCGATATGCCAATTCTGACGTTGAGATCCGAGTTACTCCGAGGGCACTGAATTGCAATTAATCCTTAATAATTCATCTATAGTCGTTAATAGTTTATTATTGTATGTTAAATAAAGTTAAATATTACTAAATAGATGCTTATCTCTCTATTCTACAACAAGTGACATTTGCATAATCGGTGGATTTTTACTAATTTTGCACCGTCTTTCGCGGATTGTGCCTCGGCGCGGTCCGTCGACTGACAATGAGAGTATTAAATATTGTTCGGTAAATCTGAATCAATT
>CAYSMP010000053.1:0-20894 GCA_964432215.1 uncultured Sangeribacter sp. | reverse complement strand
TCTTCAACGCAGGTTCGGCTGTAGGCGCTCTCATCGCTCCTTTCAGCATCGGCCCACTTGCAAAGTTCTTCCAGAGCATTGGCTGGGGAAATGGCTGGGAAATGGCATTTATTGTGATCGGTGCCCTCGGTTTCATCTGGATGGGCTTCTGGGTGTTCCTTTATAAAGAACCGGCTCAGAACCCTCACGTCAATGAAGCAGAGCTCGCATACATTGAGCAGGATAATGATACTCCTGATGAGTCTCCAAGAGAAAAGGCAGAAATTGAAGACAGCGAGACTGCCACTATCCCCTTCTGGCAGTGCTTCAAATATCCTCAGACTTGGGCTGTCTTCTTTGGCAAGTTCTTGACTGATGGTGTTTGGTGGTTTTTCCTTTTCTGGACCCCTGCTTATATCACCGACGTGTTCAAGCTTTCTACGTCGTCGGGCGAAGGCATGATGATGATCTTCGTGCTATATTTGATTACAATGCTTTCTATCTATGGCGGCAAGCTACCTTCTATCTTCATAGATAACGCTGCAAAGAAAGGCATCACTGTCAATCCGTATGCCGCTCGCATGAAAGCTATGTTCATCTTCGCTCTATTCCCATTGTTGGCTCTCCTTGCTCAGCCTCTTAGCTCAGTGTCACAATGGATGCCTATCATCATTATTGGTATTGCCGGCGCAGCTCACCAGTCTTGGAGCGCCAACATCTATTCAGTTGTAGGCGATATGTTCCCGAAGAGCACCATCGCTACCATTATTGGTATCGGAGGTATGGCAGGTGGCTGCGGATCTTTCCTCATCAATCTTGGTTCCGGTGTGCTTTTTGACTATGCGGCTGAAACTCAGATGTCAATGTTTAGCTTTACAGGCAAACCGGCAGGCTACTTCATCGTATTCTGCATCTGCGGCGTAGCATACCTTCTTGGATGGTGCATCATGAAGCTTCTTGTGCCACGTTATAAGAAAATTGAGGTGGCTTAAGTCCCTGAATATAGTAATCTGAAATGAAGAAAATATCTATATTTTTACTCGCGCTGGCAGCAATGCTGCCTGCGCGAGCTCTTGCACAAGAGCAGACCGACACCATCACCATTTGGATGGCCGGAGATTCCACTATGGCCAACAAGCAAATTGATGATGAAAAACAGGAACGTGGCTGGGGACAGATGCTTCCTCTTATGCTTCAAGGCCCGGTGAAGGTCAGCAACCATGCTGTCAACGGACAGAGCACCAAAAGCTTCATCGACAGCGGACGTTGGGATAAGATGATGGAAGGAGTAAAAAAGGGGGATTACGTGATCATCCAATTCGGCCATAACGATGAGAAGATCAAAAATCCTGACCGTTATTCTGCTCCAGGCTCCACTTTCGACGCCAATCTGACTAAAATGGTGAAAGATGTCAAAAAGAAAGGGGCAAATCCCATTCTCATGAATTCCATCGTGCGTCGCAATTTTCCATCCGATAAGATGGACAACACAAAAGATGTAAGCGATCATGAACCTGGGGCTGCCGGACCGACTAAAGTTGACCCGAAATTTGAAGGGTCAAGACTTGTTGACACACATGGCGACTATCTATTGAGCCCTAAGAATGTTGCTCAGAAGCAAAAGGTGACTTTCATCGATATGAATGCCGCTACCCACAATCTTGTGCAGTATCTTGGCACTGAGAAATCAAAGGCTCTCTATATGTGGATACCTGAAGGGAAATATAAATTTTGCCCGAAAGGAAAGATCGACAATACCCATCTGAATATATATGGCGGTACGGTGCTCGCACGTATTGCAGCAGACTCTCTTGCTAAGAGAATCCCCGAGCTGTCAAAGTATGTAATTCCTCAAGAAAATGCTCGCAATATGAAATATGTAGTGACAGAGATGGCCGTCTATGCCAACGACAGCACTGCTCTTCAGACGTCTGCCATTCAGAATATCATCGATATCGCTGAAGCAAACGGTGGAGGTGAGATTATATTCCCTGCAGGGACCTATCTCACCGGTGCACTTTTCTTTAAGCCCGGAACACGGCTCCACCTTGAAAAGGGAGCCAAGATCAAAGGATCTGATGACATAAGCGACTTTCCGCTCATCCCCTCTCGAATGGAAGGCAAAAGTATCTACTATCATGCAGCACTCATCAATGCATACTTTGTCAAGGGATTCGAAATCACCGGTGAAGGCACAATAGATGGCAACGGTCTGCGCTATTGGAAAGAGTTTTGGGCCAACCGTGACCGAGCGGTGGAAGCAGGCCGAGAATGGACCAATCTTGAAGTACGACGTCCTCGGCTTGTATTCCTTTGGGGATGCAACGACCTAAAGATTTCAGGAGTAAACCTTCAGAACTCTCCTTTCTGGACTACCCACCTTTATATGTGTGACGATGTGCTAATCGAAAACTGCCGCATTACTGCTCCCCGCGGCGAGGTAAGAGCTCCGAGCAGCGATGCTCTCGACCTTGACGCTTGCCGCAGAGTTGTAGTCAGGAATTGCTATCTGAACTGCGACGACGATGGTGTCTGTCTGAAAGGAGGCAAAGGTGTCTATGCCAACAGGACTATGGACAATGGCATTTGCGAAGATATTCTCGTAGAAAACTGCGAATTTGGAAGAAACCTACATGGTGTGCTTACTCTTGGAAGCGAATGCATCCATGCCAAAAACGTCACAGTGAGAAACTGCAAAGTTGATATAAATGCTGCTATTCTCAGACTCAAGATGCGTCCGGATACTTATCAGGTGTATGAAAATGTCAAGATAGAAAATATCACGGGCCACTGCGGCACCGTCATGGACATGAAACCCTGGAAACAATTCTACACACTTGAGGGAAGCAACGAGCATCCATACGGAATTGTGCAAGATATTAAGATAGAGAATGTCAATGTCTCTTGCAATACGCTTTGCCACGTACAAGGAAATCCCGACGATACTGTTGAGAATATTCTCTTCAAAAATGTCAAAGTTGAAGCCAAGGATCCTTCCCTTACTGTAGTGGCATATCCTACCGTTAAATTTGAGAATGTGACTGTCAATGGCAAATCTTTCCAGCCAAAGGCAGAACGTCTCAATCTTCCTGAAGAAAACGAATATGACAAACTTTAATAACAACATGAAGAAAACTTTATTATCATTAGCGGCAGCGCTTGTATGCATGGGGTCTGCGATGGCGGAAGGCATAGCAGAAAGAGCCCACAAAGCATGGCAAGACGTATATCCGCAGGTGGAGGCCCGAATCAAGGCACCAAGTTTCAAGAATGCGGAATACAATATCAAGGACTTCCAACCTACGAATAAAAAGAGCATAAAGAAGGATAAAAATGGTGAGGTCCTCTATACTGATGCTATTAACTCTGCAATAGCAAAGTGTAGTGCCAACGGAGGCGGTAAAGTCATAGTCCCTGCCGGAACATGGCTTACGGGCCCTGTAAAGCTTCTAAGCAATGTCAATCTTCACCTTGAAGAAGGCGCTACCCTGCTCTTTACTACTGATACTCACCAGTACTACCCTCTTGTACTCACTTCATGGGAAGGTATGGACTGTTGGAACTGGAGCCCTATGATCTACGCTTACAAGCAAGAAAACATAGCCATAACGGGCAAAGGTACCATCGACGGCGGAGCAAGCCGCGCTAACTGGTGGGCTATGGTAGGAAATGAGAAATGGGGCTGGAAGAAGGGTATGGAGTCGCAACGCACCGGACGCATCATCCTTCAGGAATGGAATGAAAAAGGCGTGGATCTTTTTGAGCGTAGACTCGGCTCAAACTGGGGTATGCGTCCGCAGCTGGTCAATCCCGTAGAGTGTAAGAACGTGTTGATTGAAGACGTGACTATGCTTCGGTCAGCTTTCTGGGTGATGCACCCTCTGAAATGCCAAAACGTGACCGTGCGTGGCGTACATGTCCAGAACGACGGACCCAACGGCGATGGTTGCGATCCGGAATCATGTAAGGATGTACTCATAGAAAACTGTTTCTTCGACACCGGCGACGATTGCATCGCGATCAAGAGCGGACGTAATGCCGACGGCCTAAAGCGAGCTATTCCAAGCGAGAATATCATCGTACGTAACTGCTATATGAAAAATGGCCATGGCGGTGTGGTGGTAGGCAGCGAGATTTCAGGCGGCTACAAGACCCTCTTCGTAGAAAACTGCAAAATGGACAGTCCTGAACTTGACCGAGTGATCCGCATAAAGACCAATACTTGCCGTGGTGGCGTTATTGAGGATATATATGTGCGCAACGTGGAAGTAGGACAATGCAAAGAAGCAGTCTTAAAGATCAACCTTGATTATGAGCCAAAGGAGCGCTGCAAGCGCGCTTATCCTCCTACGGTCAAAAACGTATATCTCGAAAACGTATCTTGCAATAAGAGTAAATATGGCGTGATGATCGTCGGATTGCAAGACAAGTGCAACGTCTACGACATTGAGCTTAAAAACTGTAACTTCAATGGAGTGGCTGATGGCAACAACATTACCGGCCAGGTGAAAGACATAGTATTCGACAACCTTAAGATAAATGGAGTACAATGCGTCTATGGCGGCACTCTGGCATATCGCATGGCAAAGTCGGAAATGATACGCAATCCTAAGAGCGAGACCATCGACGTCAACGGTGTGAAATGGAGCTACGCGGCTGCTGTAGAACTTGAAGGCATACTCGCGGCTGCAAAGGCTTACAACGACAAGGAAATGATGGATTACTTCCTCAACTACACCGACTTCTTCGTTAATCCCGACGGAACAATCAAGGCATTCAACAAAGATGCATACAATATCGACAACGTGAAGGGTGGTATAGAAATCCTGCAGGCTCTTGACATAACAGGCGACCAAAAATACAAGAAAGCGGCCGACAATATTTACGCCCAGCTAAAGGATCAGCCAAGAACTAAGTCTAAAAATTTCTGGCACAAGCAGATCTATCCTTGGCAGGCATGGCTTGACGGCCTCTACATGGGACAACCTTTCTACGCTGAATACGTCAACCGCTATCTCGGTGCAGACACAAAACTTTGGAACGATATTGCAAACCAGTTCCTCACAGTAGGCAAGAAGACCTATGACCCAGCCACAGGTCTCTATCGTCACGCATGGGACGAAAAGAAGAAACAATTCTGGGCTGACAAAAAGACCGGCCAGTCTCAGCATGCATGGGGTCGCGCTATGGGGTGGTATATCTGGGCTATCACAGACGTACTCGAGAAGATGCCGGCAGACCACCCGAAGCGTCCTGAAATGATTAAACTTCTTAAGAGTGTGGCCGACGGAATTGTGAAGTATCAGGATCCAAAAACCGGTGTATGGTATCAGGTCATGGACTCTCCCAACCGCCAGGGCAACTATCTGGAGGCTACCGCCTCTGCGATGTTCGTCTATAATCTCCTTCGTGCAGTTCGCCTCGGGCTCCTTGACGAGTCTTACCTTGAGCCAGCAAAGAAAGGATATGAGGGTATGGTTGAGACATTCGTGAAGGAAAATGAAGATGGCACTATCTCACTGACCAATTGCTGCGCTGTAGCCGGACTCGGAGGAGGCAAGGACCAGCGTCGCAACGGCACTTTTGAATATTATCTCAGCGAACCTATTCGTGACAATGATGCTAAGGGTGTCGGTCCTTTCATTCTTGCAGGACTTGAATATGACAATCTGAAATAACATATAATAATGAATATTTTCGGCAGATCATTCTGCTCTGGAATCCCAATGACTACCGTCGCGACGTATCTTATCGTCGCGACGGCAATCGCATCCGGATGCAGCGACAAGAGCGGCAAGATCGACCGCTACTCACTCGTGACCCGCAATAACCCGCACGTCACGTCAATCGACACGATGGCATCTCTGACCGTGGGCAACGGAAGGTTTGCATTCACAGCTGACATCACAGGACTGCAGACCTTTCCTGAGACGTATACCAACGGAGTTCCACTCGGCACTATGAGCGATTGGGGATGGCATAGTTTCCCAAACAAGGAAGAATATAAGTTTGAAGAAACACTAAAGGAATATGACTTTGGTCGCGGAAGAAAAGAACTCTACTCTGTGCAATTTAAAGATGATGAGAGGAAGAAAGCCGCTGCAGATTACTACCGAGTAAATCCTCACAGACTTCATTTGGGAGCACTTGGGTTTCATGGTATAGATCCTGAATCACTTTCAGATATTGACCAGACACTCGACATGTGGAACGGAGTCATAGAATCCCACTTTGCAGCCGATGGGAAGAAGGCTTCAGTAAAGACCGCAGTGAATCCGGACCTCGACCTTGTAGCTGCGGAGATCACCGACGAAGGAAGGCATCCAATCGCCCTCAGACTCCCCTACCCGACCGGAAAACATAGTGATGACGCTTGCAATTGGAATGCCGACTCACTCCATCTTACTGAAATAGTACTTTCTGAAGCCGGGAAAGCCGTCGTAAGACACAGTCTGGACACAACGTCCTACTACATCACTCTCAACTGGAGCGGCACAAGCGAGGCGACTCTCGACTCAGCCAATACTGTAGTAATAGCTCCGGACTCTGACAAATGGGACATTACCGCACAGTTTACTGAAGACATGACCGACGGCAGTAATCCATCCGCCTCTGCTACAATTCAGGCTGCTTCCGACTACTGGCAACAGTTCTGGGGAAAAGGTGGTGTCGTCGATTTCAGCCATTGCACAGACCCTCGCGCAAAAGAACTCGAACGCCGAGTAGTCTTATCTCAATATCTTCTCGCTACAAACTGTGCCGGAAATACTCCTCCACAAGAGACCGGCCTAACATACAATTCATGGTTTGGCAAATTCCATCTTGAAATGATATGGTGGCATCAGGCTCAATTCGCACTCTACGGCCATGAAGATCTTCTGGCACGCACACTCCCATGGTATGAAAAAGCTGAGCCCAATGCAAAGTCTATAGCAGAGCGCCAAGGATTCGAAGGCGTAAGATGGATGAAAATGACTGATCCTTCCTCCATCGAAGCACCCTCCGGAGTGGGATCATTCCTCATTTGGCAGCAACCACATCTCATCTACCTTGCAGAACTTCTCTACCGCGCAAATCCTGATACGGCAGTCCTGAACAAATATTATCCTCTGATTGAGGAAACAGCTCAGTTCATGGCTTCTTTCGCCGACAAAGATGAGGAAAACAACCGCTACATACTGAAGGGTATTATTCCTGCCCAGGAGACCCTCCGCGCAGCTGAGACTGTCAATCCCCCCTTCGAACTTTCTTACTGGCATTTTGGGCTAAATACAGCCCAGAAATGGCGTGAAAGAATGGGACTCGAAAGAAATCCGGAGTGGGACAAGATCACGTCGGAGCTCTCTCATTTAGCAGCAAAAGATTCCCTCTACCTTGCGGCTGAGACAGCTCCGCAGACATATGAGGATATCCGTTTCACATCAGATCATATGGCAGTGCTCGGCTCACTCGGAATCCTACCCGCATCCCCACTTGCAGATCCAAAGATCCTCAATAACACATTCGATTGGATCTACGACAATTGGAACTGGGATAAGACATGGGGATGGGACTATCCTACTACTGCAATGTGTGCGGTACGCGTAGGCGAACCTGAAAAGGCAGTCAATGCCCTTCTTATGGACAAACGCACCAATACTTATCTCCCTAACGGCCATAACTTCCAAGACAACCGTCTGCGTTGCTACCTTCCTGGCAACGGTGGATTACTGACAGCAGTTGCCCTGATGACGGCAGGATGGGACGGCTGCGAGATTGAAAATCCCGGTTTCCCGAAAGACGGGACCTGGGACGTTCGCTGGGAAGGCATCAAGCCACTCCCCTGATCTCTCAAGGGCCGTGAGACGTGAAACCCTCACGGTCCACCATTTTCCTCTCTCCACTCTCCGCTTATAATTTAAAACTTATAACTCATAACCAACATACATGAAGACAAAATTTAAATATCTCACAGCTATATGTCTGCTCGGTAGCGCGACATTCTTTTCCCACGCCGACGACCGATCTACCGACTGGTATGCGGAGACTACCGTCAATCGGCCATTTGTTCGTTGGTGGTGGCAGGGAAGCGCTGTAGATGCTGAAGGATTGACCTACAATCTTGAGGAGTTCGCTCGCCAAGGATTGGGCGGCTTCGAGATAACTCCTATCTACGGAGTACAAGGCAACGAAGCAAACGATATCCCCTATCTATCTGATAAATGGATGGACATGCTCCGCCACGTCACCAATGAAAGCCGACGGCTCGGACTCCAGCCGGAGATGAACAATGGTACCGGTTGGCCATTCGGCGGACCGGAAGTGACCGAAAATGAAAGTGCCCAGAAACTAATCATCGAAAAATGGGATGTTACTCCAGGCAAGAAACTTTCAGTAAAAATTGAGCCGCAGGATGAACGCCAACGTGCAGTCGCATCTATAGAAAAAATAATGGCCGTCAACGGCGACACACGCATAGATATCACTGACAAGTTAAAGAAAGATGGCACCCTCAACTGGGTTGCACCCAAGAAAGGGAACTGGGAAGTATACGCACTCTTTGCCGGAAGGACTTTTCAGAAAGTGAAGCGGGCAGCCCCAGGTGGGGAAGGCTATGTCGTAAACCACTACGACAGTACAGCAGTAAAAAAATACCTTGACCGTTTCGACAAAGCTTTTAAAGGGAGGGAAGATACTTTCCCGAAAGTGATGTTCAACGATTCTTATGAGGTGTACGGCTCTGATTGGACCAAAGGTCTCTTCGAAGAATTTGCCAAAGACCACGGATATCGCCTTGAGCAATATCTTCCGGAATTTGCCGATAAAGAAAATCAGACAGAACTAAGGGGGCGTATCGTACGCGACTACCGATTTACTCTCGCCAGAGTGCTGCGCGAGAACTTCACTGATCTTTGGACCCGCTGGGCACACAGCCATGGAGCCCAAATCCGTAACCAAAGTCATGGCAGCCCCGCCAATATAATCGATCTATATGCTATCGTAGATATTCCGGAATGCGAATCTTTCGGCCGTTCTGATCTCAACATTCCAGGACTTCATCCTACGGGAGATTCACGCCATAGTGACGCAGACCCGGCTGTATTGAAGTTTGCATCTTCAGCTGCACATATTGCAGGAAAACCATTGGTGTCTGCTGAAACGCTGACATGGCTCACCGAACATTTCCATACTTCTCTTTCGGTTGCAAAACCGGAAATTGACCAGATGCTCGCTGCCGGAGTCAACCATATCTTCTTCCATGGTGCCACCTATTCTCCCAAAGGTGTAGAATTCCCCGGATGGCTCTTCTATGCGTCGGTCAATATGTCTCCGACCAACACTATATGGAAAGATGCTGATGCTTTATTCAAGTACATAGCCCGGTGCCAAGCTTTCTTGACAGCTGGCAATCCGGATTCCGACGTGCTTCTTTACTTCCCAATCGATGACATCTGGCAGCGTCAAGACGGTATCTACATGATGTTTGACATCCATAGCATGGATAAAAAGATGCCTGACGTCAAGGCAATGGTGAATGAGCTCGTCAAGGCTGGCCTCGACCCTGATTATCTTTCGGATGCTCTCATCGGAGAGCTCAGCGTGGATAGTGACGGAAGTATTGTCTCTAAAGGAGGCAACAGATACAAGTCTATCATAGTGCCTCCGGTCAATTTTATGCCGGTAGAATCCTTACAAGCCCTGAAGGAACTAAAGGCGAAAGGAGGAAACGTAATCTTCACGGAACATCTTCCCAAAGACGTCCCGGGGCTTGGAAATCTTGATGAAAGACGTGCTTTGCTTGAAAGCTTGAAATTGGATATGGCAGCTCCAGCCAAGGATATCCAGGCAGCTATCCGGATGACCGGTGCAACTCCTGAACCTCTTCGTACAAAAGGAGTTTCGCTACTACGCCGGGTAAACGAGACCGGGGGCTACAACTATTTCCTTGCCCTTCTCAATGATAAGGGTCTTAATGGGTGGGAGACTCTTGCAGTCCCGGCTGAAAGCGTAATGATCTTCGACCCTCTGACTGGTAAGAAAGGGAAAGCTAAGACTCGTAAAGGACCAAACGGAACTACAGAAATCATGCTTCAGATAGAACCCGGACAGTCCTTACTTCTGAAGACCTTCCCTAAAGCTATTGAAGCGGAAGAGTGGACATACTATGAGAAGGCAGAGCCTATCAGTTTAGATAATGGCTGGAGTATCACCTTCCTTGAAAGCCAACCTTCTATAGAAGGAACTTTTGAAACCGATACAGTGACAGCTTGGACTAATTTGGATCTTGATGCGGCAAAAGTGAATACAGGCACTGCACGCTACAAAGTATCTTTTGAACTCCCAACCGGAATCGATGCCGATAGCTGGCTTCTCGATCTCGGCGACCTTCGTGAAAGTGCCTCGGTGAAAGTCAATGGCAAGGACGCAGGGAAAGTCTGGAGTGTTCCATTCAATATAAAAATCGGAGAGCTTCTACGGCCTGGTATAAACACTCTTGAGATCGACGTCACCAACCTTCCGGCCAACCGTATCGCCGACTATGATCGAAAGGGGAAAAAATGGAAAATCTTCAAAGACGCCAATATAGCAAGCGTGATTGGAAAGAAAATAATCGACTATTCCGACTGGGAGACCATCCCATCCGGCCTCAACTCTAAAGTCAAACTTGTGCCACTCATCAAAAAATAACAACATAATACTTAATAACTACGCATGATTTCTCATATGCATTTGCATATAATGGAATCATCATATCATTATGCACTATGAATCATGCATTAATATCCAACCTATGAAAAAAGTAATCTTAAGCCTCATGGCACTCCTTATGGCCATTCCTGCAATTATGGCCAAGGAAGAGCTTCCTCCCCGTCAGGAGACCCTGAAAACTCTCATCAAGGTCAACGACCTCTACATGCGTAAGCATCCAGATCCCCTTTTGGGTATCCCCTACTACAGTCGGAAAAAAGTCTATGAAGCAAATATATGGACCCGTTCCATATATTTTGAAGGCCTGATGGCACTCCACTCAATATATCCCGACAAGAAATACTGGCAATACGCCACCGACTGGGCAGATGGATTCAAATGGGGTATGCGACGTGACGACACCACAACCCGCAATGCCGATAACTATGCATGTGGCCAGACCTATATTGACCTCTATAAACTTACACCTAAGCCCGAGATGTTGACGCAGACCATCTCTCTCTGCAACATGCTTGTCAATACTCCTCAGGTCGACGACTGGACTTGGATCGACGCTATCCAAATGGGTATGCCGGTACTGACGAAACTAAGTGCTGTGACCGGAGACAAGCGCTATAGCGAAAAAGCATGGGATATGTATGAATGGAGTCGTAATACTCTTGCCGGCGGCCTCTACAACCAGAAAGAAGGTCTATGGTGGCGCGACGCTGACTTCGTTCCCCCATACAAGGAACCAAATGGCAAGAACTGCTACTGGAGCCGTGGCAATGGTTGGGTAGTCGCTGCGCTCGTTAGAGTACTTGAGGATACTCCAGCCGACGATCCGCACCGCGCTACATACGTGAAAGACCTTCAGGACATGTGTGCCGCTCTCGTTAAGTGCCAGCGTCCCGATGGCTTCTGGAATGTCTCACTCCACGATCCAGACAACTTCGGTGGCAAGGAACTCACCGGCACTGCCCTCTTCGTGTACGGTATGGCTTGGGGTGTGCGCAACGGCATTCTCGATAAAGCTAAATATATGCCGGTAATCACAAAGGCATGGAATGCAATGGTCAAGGAAGCTGTTCACGAAAACGGCTACCTCGGCTATGTACAAGGCACAGGCAAAGAGCCAAAAGACGGACAGCCGGTAGCCTATGATTCCGTACCTGACTTCGATGACTATGGCACAGGATGCTTCCTACTCGCCGGAGTGGAAGTCTACAAACTATGACAAATGGGGTGGCGATTCGACTTAGCCCAAACTAAAACCAGGCTGAACCATCGTCCACCTAATAACATAAACTTATAAAACAACCTCAAAATCAGACATCCACAAAAAAGATGTCTGATTTTTTTCATCTCAATGTCACATTTTCTCAATCTATTGCATCTTGTAGATGTAACCAATAAAAACAAAACATATGGAAGATATTTTAGTTCCTATTTTCTGTGGAGGCATACTCCCTATAGCGATTGTACTCATCGTCAGCTTGAGAAAGAAAAACAGTGACAACAAACGTGCTGAAATCTTGATAAAGGCAATGGAATCAGGTGAGGCTATCAATGCTGACAAATTAGCGGAAGCTCTTGGAAAACCCAAACGCACGCCGCTTGAGATCCTAAATGCCAGGCTGCTGAGAGGGTGCATATTTTCACTCGTTGGTCTTGCCATGATTATCTTATATGGTGTATGGCCCGACGATAATACAAAATCCTTGATGTCACTGCTATTTTTGGGATCCATATCCACCGCTATAGGAATTTCTTATCTTATCGTCTACTTCATGACACGTAATCAGGTCTGTGAAGAAAAAGAATCATGACGAGAGAGCAATTCATAAAGCAGGTCAAAAACCATGAGAAATCGTTTCGCCGGTTTCTCATGGCTCTCTGCTGTGGAGACTCATCACTCGCCGACGATATAGCACAGGAATCATACATGAAGGCATATGTCTCATTGTCAACCCTTGAAAATCCGGATAGCTTCAGGTATTGGCTTTACCGCATTGCCCACAATACATTTCTCACTCATAAGCGGTCGGAGAAACTCACAGTAGATTATGAAGAGGCTTCCTCAGTCTGCTCTGATACTGAGTCTGACTCCTCATTTAAATTTCAGGAGCTTCACGATGCCCTTGATCGTCTGCCTACAAGGATGAGGACATCAGTACTCTTATATTATATGGAAGGCTATAGCGTGAAAGAGACAGCCGGAATCATCGGCTCTACAGAAGATGCTGTGCGCCAACATCTCGCGCGTGGCAGAAAATTCCTGAAACAATTATTAGAAAAGAAATGACATGGAAGAAGATAGAATAAAAGATATTTTCCGAGAATATGATCCAGAACTGTCATCAAGCATAGCATTTATGGAGCGTCTTGAGCGTAATCTCAATGCAGTCGAATTGATACATAGAGAAAATGCAGCTGCCATGAAACGCAATAAGAGAGCGGTGACGATGGCGGCCTGCGCCGGCTTTGCCACAGGAATCATTTTCACGTTGATTCTCCCCTACCTCACGGATTTAATACATTCTGTCTTGGTATCATTTATTGGCTTTGCAGGAGAGCAAGACATCACTGGATATTCTCAAGTCATCTCGTGGCTGATTATCGGAGCTTTCTCTGTATTTATAGCTCTCGACACCTATGAAATCACCCTCAATCACCGATCTTTGAGAGGTGGGAAGCAGGAAGACTGACATCCTTGAATTTGATATATGCCGTGTCTGAAAGGCGAAGCGTGTAGGTCAATGTGCCGTCAACGTTTCGCACTTTTCTTATAGTAGCCACCTGCCCGTCAAGCATCGAGCCGTCTTCGATCATCACTTCGTCGCCAACATTCAATGGAGGGAGTTCGGAGACTATATCCATCTCCACATCTTCGGTAAACATACCGACACAACGCTGGAAAATGCGCATTTCCGCCTGCGGTATCACTGAGTAAGGACTTGAAGGATTAGCCGATGAGCGATAGCACCACGCAAGATCTCCTATGATGCCGATAAGCGGCGCAACCCTGTCGTAGGGAAGGCGGAAGAAAAGCAGACCCGGGATGACGGGTACCTCAATCGAAACAACCTTCTTTTTCTCAAGTTTCTTTATTGAACGCAAGGGATAATAGTATTGAATCTGCCTCTGCAAAGGACTCTCTTTTTCTTTCAGTCGTTCTTTGATCTTCTCCGGAGTGACTCCGCTTCTAAGGCGAAGTACGAACCATCCTGGATTTTTATTGGTGATAGAATAAGCCACAATGTTCATAATCTCTATCCTCCGGTCTTCAGAGACTTCAACGGAGGGAATGAGCGAAAGGAATGAATATGCAGGCGGCAGATTCGTAAACAATCCCCTTATTTCTCCATAGGGAATATCTTCTCCTATGGCAGCAGCAATCCATATCGATGTGATAGAATCTCTTGAGAAGGAATCTTCAAATCTTAAGCCGGCCCTGCGTGCAGTGGCATGTAGTTCGGTCAGAAGATCTTTGACTATCGCCGGCTCCCGACGCTTTCCTTGCTGAAGAGGAAAGACATACTTAGCCTGAGGTGCATTGCGCATGGAAGTGACAATATCCTCTAAGTGCAGGCAATCAGGTCTGACATCAGAAAATTTCATTTCTACAATATCCTTCAACGATGCCAAAGGATCGAAAAGTAGATACTGAAGAGCCTTGTTGTAGACAAAAGCAGGAGAATCTTGCTTCACAGATATCTTCGTAAAACGCTCCACTGCCTTTAGATTATCCTCTATCTCCTTGAGTCTTTTCGCAGTGACATCCGAGGAGTAGTCTGATAAAGAAAAGGTAAAGAGGGTGTCTTCACTGTCTGACCCATTCTTGGCAAGCCAATCTTTATAAAGAGTGTGCAGAGCACCAACATATCGCTTCACCGTGCTACCCTTTAGTCCGTCCAAAAACATGTCGACGATCCAAAGTCTTAGCGCAAGAGCTGAAAAATCAGTCAATCCATGTCGCCTTAAAGAGAAGAACACTGATGGAATGACCCTTGAGGAAAGCATATCCGACAAGTTGTCTGGATCGATTGAGAGCACGAAGTCGAGAAATCCTGTGGACTTGTCTTCTATTTTTACTGATTCGATGGAGTCTTTATCTGGAAGCATGCAAAATGTCTTTTTAAGGATGCAAAATTATCAAAATTTTCCGATATATCAAAGAAGTGACCGTTGAAAAAAGTTCATTAACAAATTTTAGGCTGAAAAACTTTTTAGAATCAAAGGAATGTGTTAACTTTGTAGAATAGAAATTTAGAACTAACCTATTATAATCAACCTCAACATGTATAGCGATCCCAATGACTGTCTCTACTGCACAGACAATGAGACTCTCCACAATCTTATGATTGAGATAGCTCCTCTTAGTGTGTCACGCGCTTTTCTTTTTAAAGAGCAGACCTATCGCGGCCGTTGCCTCGTGGCCTATAACGGACACGTCAATGACCTAAACGACCTTTCTGACGAACAAAGGAACGCGTTTATGAAGGATGTAGTGCGAGTGACTCGCGCTATGGATAAAGTGTTTCATCCAGAAAAAATCAATTATGGAGCCTACAGCGACAAGCTCTCACACTTGCATTTCCATCTGGCTCCGAAATACATAGATGGTCCTGACTATGGTGGTGTATTCCGAATGAATCCGGGAGAAGTGTATCTCTCTGATGAGGAATATGCAAAAATGGTTGAAGATATGCAAAAGGCTATTTCTGAAGAATAAGATTAAACCTAGTATAAAGAAATGAAAAAAACAGCTATGGCGGCTTTAATGCTTGCCGCTACAACAGCTTCATGGGCACAGTACTCCCATACTATCAACGCCGACAACCTCGGCCGCGGAGTGCTTGCAGTGAAAGCCGACAAGGGAGTATTCGTCTCTTGGCGATCACTTCCTACCGACGACACCAACCTGGCATTTGATATTTACCGCGACGGTGTCAAAATAAATGAGGCTCCCCTTTCTAAAATGACTAACTTCACGGACCCCGACGGAAACGTTGATTCAAAATACACTATCAAGGCTATCCTTAATGGTGTCGAGAAAGAATCCGCAAACGCCAATAATGTCTGGGCTTCAGATTTTATGAAGATTCATCTCGATCGTCCGGAAGGTGGCACGTCCAAACCAGGAGGAGCTAAAGAAGATAGAGAATATACCTATACTCCCGATGATGTGTCGGTCGGCGATGTGGATGGAGACGGTGAGTTTGAGTTCATTGTAAAATGGTTTCCATCTAATGCTGCCGACAATTCACATACCCGTTTCACCGGCAATACTATCATAGATTGCTATAAACTTGACGGTACAAAACTTTGGCGCATTGATCTTGGACACAACATTCGTTCAGGCAATCACTATACCCAATTTATGGTCTACGACTTTGACGGCGACGGAAAAGCAGAGTTGATTTGCAAAACTGCTCCCGGCACTATAGACGGAAATGGGAAAGCGGTCCTAATGGAAAATGACAAAGAGACAGATGACTACCGCAAAAACGACGGAACCGTCATGAGTGGTCCGGAATATCTGACTGTTTTCAATGGAGAGACAGGAGCCGAGATTCATACTATTGCTTACAATCCTCCAAGATCAATCCGCAAAAATGATAAGAGCTCGACAGGGTGGGGTGATAACTATGGCAACCGCTCAGAACGCTATCTTGCCGGAGTAGCATATCTTGATGGTGAAAGGCCAAGTGCAATTTTCGTGAGAGGATATTATACTGCGTCTTATGTGTGGGCCGTTGATTTCGACGGAAAGGAATTGAAAGAGAAGTGGCTACATAAATCGGAAAAATCCGGAGAAGGAATTTATGGCCAAGGCACTCATTCCCTTTCTATTGCTGATCTTGATGCCGATGGATTCGATGAGATCATTATCGGTTCGGGAGCATTGGACCATGACGGCTCTTTCCTCCATTCTACAGGTGGCGGCCATGGCGACGCTCTCCACGTAGGAGACTTCATACTTGAGAATGAGGGCTTGGAAATTTTTATGCCTCATGAGGATACGAAAGGTAAGTATGCGACTACCTTACGTGATGGCAAGACAGGAAAAATTCTTTATTACCAAGCGCAACCTTCAGGCGGCAAGGACGTTGGGCGAGGCCTGATTGCAAATGTATCTTCAAAGTTCTCGGGAAGTGAATACTGGTCTACACTTGACGGTAATGTAATGAATTCCGGTGAAGTTGTAGGCAGCAAGCGCCCGTCAGTCAACTTCCGTATTTTCTGGGATGGTGACCTTCTTGACGAACTTCTGGATGGAACGACAATCACTAAGCCAAATGAGGAGTTGACAGCAGTCGGAACTCTGAGAAACTTTTCAAGCGTGTCGAATGCTGCTTCATGCAATACGACAAAGGCTACTCCTAATCTTCAGGCCGATATCTTTGGAGACTGGCGTGAAGAAGTTATACTGCATGACAGCAAGACACAGTCAGATCTTATAATTTTCACTACCACAATACCAAGTGAATATAAGGTGCCTTGCCTGATGACAGACAGGCAATATCGTGAAGCTATCGCCTGGCAGAATGTGGCATACAACCAGCCTCCACAGCTAAGCTATAATCTTGAGGTCCAATATGATGTACGTCCTCGCATTATTGTGACAGAAGGATCTCTCCAACAGGCACTGTCGCTTGGAGATCCTATAAATAATATAGAATTCACTGTGATGCGTGCATCCGGAGCGGTTGTCGCCGGATTGCCGGATGGAGTGGAATTCTCTTTCGATAGCAAGTCGAGGAAAGGAGTTATTTCCGGCACCCCAACCGAACAGGGAGATTGGACTTACATCATATCAACGGTTGGATCTGAAGATGGAGAAGATATTTCGATCTCCGGTACAATTAAAGTGACATTCATCGATAAGAGTGTCCGCGCAGCTTACTTCTCATTTGATACTGTAGGAGCCACTACGGTGCCAAACGACTATAAGACCGGCACGGTAGCCGATATCGTGGGCACTGTAGGCCAGACTGATGGTGTCAGCAACGGAGCAATCACATTTGACGGCAACGGATATCTTACACAGCCAATTTATGAGGAACTAATGCTCGGCAATGGAGACTTCTCCATAGAGCTCTGGATGAAATCAACTGATGAAGACGGCTATCTTTTCTGTGTAGGCACTCACAACAATACGAATATAGAAGGAGGAACAGGCAACTGGATCGGTCTCGAACGCCTTAAGAATGAAAGCACCGACCGCCTATGCTTCTCTATTGACGATGATGTGACAAAGAGTGATTGCTACGCTCTTTCACCCGGCAAGTATTTTGATGGCGAATGGCATCATATCGTATGCATACGCAATGCTGAAGCCAACTCAATGTCAATCTTCATCGATGGCAAACAAAATATGACTACTACCAATACCGGAACAGGTGCCATCAACTTTGATCCGAGGGAACTTATGTGGATCGGTGGTGACGATGAACTGACAGCAGGACGCGAACACCGCACTTTCAACGGATCCATCGACGAACTGACCATTTATCCGTTTGTACTCTCCAAAGAAGAAGTAAAAGCAAACTTCGAGCGTCTTGATCCTTCTTCTGTAGAAAGTATCATTGCCGTTTCAAGCGATGCTGACTTTACAGTCGTTGATGTTCTCACTGGAAGAATCGTTAAGACAGCAAAGGGAGAATCCGGCAAAGGCATTACTTCCGGTCTTGAAAAAGGTCTCTATGTTCTCGTGATTGACAATGGCTCTTACAAGCAGACCCATAAGTTTATCATAAAATAAATTTCTAACCTTCCAGGGATCAGCAAGAGTGCGTCTCCCAAGAGTACATATAAAAAAGAGGAAGCTCCCGATTCATGGAGCTTCCTTTTTTTATTCCATTATATACTGTTAACTTATTATTTACATTAACTTATTTGCTTGATAAATCTTTACTGAAAGGAGCATACGGTAAATACCGAATGTGATAAATGCAATGCCGATATAGAGCCATACTGCTATGCCGCCTGCAAGAGGACCTGCGAGGAAAATAACCGCAAGAATAAGAGTACATAGGATAAATGATAGAAGCATTGCAAGCCAATATTTAGTATCACCGTAGTATAAAACGGCTTCACATACCGCATTAAGAGCGACGAATACAAGATAGAATCCTATTCCATAGATAAAAGTAGATACCATAGCAGCCTCAGGAAGAAGAATCATCCAAACACCGCAGACTATCTCTACTATACCTACAAGGAGTTTGAATATCCAGCCGGAGATACTTCCTATACTAAGAAGAGCAAATACGGTATTCAGGAATCCAACCGAGCAGATTACCAATGCGAAGGTATAAGCCATTATGGGAAGTGAAGTGTCGGGACTTGCGAGACACCAGATACCAAGTCCTACAGAAAGAAGACCGGTTATCATCGGAAGCCACCAATAGCGGGCAGCGGTCTTAAGCATTGTGCGTGTCATAGTATTAAAAATATTTAGATTGTTTATAATGTGTTTTCGATTATTAAAACACCTGACATACAAAAATGGTTTAATTTGTGTTTTCACAAAAAGTATTATTTTTGCCATCCGAGAACGGAACTGGACCATAGCCCCCAAATTACATATAATACTCCAACATTGAAGTTGTGATAATTAGGTGCACTCCCCTCACCCGTTGGTATCATCGTGTGACGCTAATAATTTTCACTTCAGGCACTATATTTCGTTTGAAGCCTCAATGAGGAAGAAGCCACTCACATCCACGAACTTTTACTATGTCTATAAATGAAGTTGTTTATACTTCATTTATGAGACTATACTCACAATGCTCTATAAATATACCTAAGTATATTTTTTTCAATATTGGAGACGTTTTTTAGGTTTTGCCCTATATTTTCTTTAATTTTTTTATAATTTTGTAAGAAATATAATTAAATATGGGAAAGAGTCTGTTTCTAAACAAGCATATCAACTTTAATGTGACAACTGTTGCTCACCAAAATCGTTGTCTCTTGATGGCCTTGTTCCTGGTATTTCCTTCATTTGTTAGAGCTGAGGAGACCGATGTTAAGACCAAGGACACTCAGATCACATGGGCTATCATGCCACAATTGAATTTGAACATGCCAGGCAATTGGAAAACGTTGAAATCCACTGACTCCAACATAAGTTATGGCGGAGGTCTTGGAATAAACTGCGGAATCAAACTAAAATATGACTGGCTTATCAATACAGGCTTTTCAATTTGCTATGACAATTTGCACATATCTGAGTCATACATATCTGCACATCCTATAGATCTGGAAAGGTGGTCTGCTCCACTTTCCATTTCTCTGGGACATTCATTCATCATATTCGATGAAGTTGAAATAATACCATTGGCCAGTGTGGAGGCTTCCTACTGTTTCAGCAACAAAATCAGTGATAGAAACGACATGCATGTCTATAACTGGAATCCCTTCAACATATCATGGGGAATAGGATGCGGACTCGGACTCAATGATAAATATGAAATAGATATCGTTGGATATTTCGGTTTGCCGCATCTCATAAGGCAATCAAACAATAATCTATATGACAATAAGGTAAGGATGTCTTTTAAATACTACTTCTAATCAATACTTAGCAACAATACTTAAATTATATACTTCTCTTATTTGACGAAGAACCCATTTTATGGTTCTTCTTTAAATTAGTTGAATAATCCTTCGTCTTACAATTTACTGCGTAGCCAGTGTAGTTAGCGACCTCCGGGCGCGTCCCCGCGCGCCCTGTCAACCTCAATTCGGGCTATATATATATTTCATACCATGTGATCTTTAATACCAATCATGTTTTTCATTGCGGTTAAGGGCCTCGATACGTGCCATGTCTTCATCAGAGAGATTGAAATCAAAGATGGATATATTCTCTTCCATATGGGCAGGATTGCTTGACCCAGGGATGACCACAACACCTCGTTGCAGATCCCAGCGCAGGATTACTTGAGCAACTGACTTCCCATATTTTTGAGCGATTTCAGTCAGCACCGGGTCGCTGAGCAGTTCTTTCTGATGACCGCGGCCTCCGAGCGGATACCATGCCTCTACTGCAATTCCGAGAGATTGGATATGCGGCACTACATCCAAATCCTGATAATAAGGATGCACTTCATTTTGAACAAGCACCGGCTTGATGTCAACCTGTTTGATGAAATTGTCAATTTCCTTTATATAGAAGCAAGATACACCCAAGGAACGTATCTTTCCCTCCTTGACAAATTTTTCCATAGCCTTGT
>CAYSMP010000052.1:0-21280 GCA_964432215.1 uncultured Sangeribacter sp. | reverse complement strand
GTTTTTCTAATTCAAGAACGGTATTTTGCTTCTGAAGGTTATCGTTTTCAAGTTGCAGGCGGGATTGCTCTTTTTCAGCAAGTACGCGCTTCATCTTTCCCAAACGGTAAAGATAAGATATTATTCCTATAATTAACAGCAGAAGTAGAATTGAAGATATACTCAGCCAGATTATTTTATTTTTTTGTTGTATCTGGTGTAAGTTTTTTAGTTTTATATTATGAAGTCCCTCTGCTACTGTAGTTTTCTGATAATAAATGTTGGATCTTTCATTATCAAGGGCATTAAAATATGTTTTGGAAACATCTAAAGCCTCCTTATATCTACCATTAGCTTCCAGAATTACGAGCCTGAGTTGAAAGTATCTGAACGTCTTTGCAATTTCACTGCCTGAGTCGATCAACTTCAGGACATCATCGGCTTTCTTATATTGATTCAATTTCAGATAAGCGGTGGCTATATTCAGTTTTGAAGCATCACTTATCATGCTATAATCTGAAATTGAGTCCAACATTTCTGCAATTACATTATTTGGCTCATATGTAATTGAGTATGTTTGCCTAACCAATTCTCGTTCTTTTCGTGATTCAGGTACTACTACATAAAGAGAGTCAACTATAGTCAAGATGCTGTCGGACAACTGTCTATTACCTAAAGCAATGCTTCCATCCAAAGCTTTGATAAGGCTGGATTGCCTATATGTATCATTATGTAATTTATCGTATAAATCAGCAGCAATCAGATTATTGGAGATATAATCTTCCATCTGATTTGAAGAGTAATTCAATATGCTTTGTGCAACAAGCATATTGGCGAATGTAAGTGAATCTCTGCATACATTCTTGAATTCATTTGCTTTAAGAAAAGACTGCATAGCCATATCAAAGTCTGATTTGTTAAGGAAAATACGGCCTTGATAGTAGAGGGTTCTTAATTTCTCATCGGGCGTGCCGTGGTCAATATAGTAGTCGATGGCAGGTTGCAGTACATCGAAAGTAGTTGTATCGATATAGTTCTTATCCAAAGCCATAGACATCAGCAAAGCGTATCTTGCCTGTTCATGTTTAGACTTGAGGAGTTCCTTATCAACTCCACGAAGAATAGTCAATGCAGAATCAGGATATTGATTCATAACCTCTTCGGCATCGTTTAACTTGCTATCAATTGCCGAATTCCCATTACATGAAATAACAATGCTCACCAACACAGCAAGCATAAGAGCCACGGGCAACCTATATAATATTTTTGCAGTGTCTATACTCATTTTATTGAAAAGTGGTCTTAAGAGGACTTTTAGATCGCAAAATTACGATTTTTTTTCGACTTGCGAAAGAGGCAATGAAAAAATACTCAGTTCACTGCGTAATATGTAATGGTATGTATAAAAGATCAGAATATCAAGTAATTAAAAGTCGTTTGGAATAACCAAGAAGATTCATTCAAGTGGTAATCTACCTTGAAAGGTGTTCGCTTGAAATGAGGATGCATGAAATGGGGATGCATGCAGACCTTGTGAAGAAAGTGGATTCTCTACATTTCATACAATAGATTGTCTATATTTCATACAATAGATTGTCTATATTTCATACAATAGATTCTCTATATTTCATACAATAGATTATCTATATTTCATACAATAGATTGTCTATATTTCATACAATGGAATCTCTACATTTCATACAATGGATTCTCTGCATTTCATACAATGTAATCTCTACATTTCATACAATAGATTCTCTACATTTCATACAATGGATTGTCTATATTTCATACAATGAAAAATTTTTATTATATTTGCACTCTGAAACTCCGTGCATTATGACAAAACCTGAATATAGACCAAGAATAGCTGACTCCCTCCTGTCTAATAAACTTAAAGGGATGGGTGCAGTACTCATAGAAGGACCTAAATGGTGTGGTAAGACAACTACTGCAGAACAACAAGCACAAAGCATTATATTTATGGATACTCCTCGGTATAGAGAGAGTTATATAGAAGCCGCAAATATCGATCCGAATCTATTGCTGGAAGGAGCAACTCCAAGGCTTATTGACGAATGGCAGATAGCACCGAAACTATGGGATGCAGTTCGCTTTACAGTAGATCATAGAGGCGAGGATGGTCAATTTATTCTTACCGGTTCGGCAGTACCAATGATTGATGAAGAAGAAAAGAAGAAAATGCATACAGGTACAGGAAGAATTGGCAGAATAAAGATGCGTACTATGAGTCTTTGGGAATCTGGGGATTCATCCGGTAAAATAAGTCTGAAATTGTTATTTGAGGGAGAAAAACAATCAGCTGTATGTAATGCAGAGCTCGAACAGATAGCATTCCTGTCTTGTCGAGGAGGATGGCCGCGAGCAATATTTCAAGATAAGGAAATATCTCTTGACAGAGCTATGGACTATGTTGATGCTGTGGTTAATTCAGATATCAATAGGGTAGACGGATCTATCAAGAATCCCGAAAGGGTATTACGTCTTCTGAGATCATATTCAAGACATTTAGGCACACAGACATCTTTATCGGCAATAAGTTCGGATCTTTCGAGCAATGAAAGCGGAACGTTTGATGTTAGGACTGTTCAGGCTTATGTAAATGCTCTCAAACTAATTTTTGTAATTGAGGATATGCCGGCATGGAATCCAAATTTGAGAAGTAAGGCGGCTATCCGCACAAGTGATACTCGGTATTTTGTGGATCCATCAATAGCAGTTGCCTCACTTGGAGTAGGGCCTAAGGATCTTATGTCAGACTTAAAGACCTTCGGATTTATTTTTGAAAATCTCTGTGTTAGAGATTTGCGGGTATATGCTGAATCCTTGAATGGAAACGTGTATCATTATAGGGATAGTCTCGGACTTGAATGCGATACTGTAGTACATTTGCGTAATGGTAAGTATGGCCTCATAGAAATAAAATTAGGAGGAGATAAGCTCATAGAAGAGGGTGCCCAAAATCTTATAAAATTAAAAGATAAGATAGACATAGACAAGATGAATTCTCCATCGTTTATGATGGTTCTGACGGCAGTGGGAAATTTTGCTTATCAGAGAAAAGATGGTGTTTACGTCGTACCCATCACTTGTCTTAAGAATTAATCCGAACAGTGTACAGAATGGGGGTAAGGACGCGCCGGGATGTGCCCGGAGATGAATATTTTTCTTGGTGGAATTTTGATATTTCGGGGGGATTGATTAAATTTGCAGTATGACTCTAAACATCGATTCAATTGAGGCAGCATTCACGCAGTTTCTCAACGAGGGTAAATATCGAAAGACGCCGGAACGCTTCGCAATCCTGCGGAAGGCTATCGAATTGCATTCGCATTTCGAGGTAGATACGCTGCATATGGCTATCGAAAACGATGGTTATCATGTGAGCCGTGCTACTGTCTACAACACGGTGGAGCTGCTGGAGAAGGCCGGGATTCTTTCGAAAAATGTGTTCGGACAGAATACTGCAATCTATGAGGTGAACCACGACAATCATATTCATCTGGTGTGCAAACTTTGCGGAAAGATACGGGAGATTGAAAATACTCATATCGCAGGGCATGTGATGCAACTGGATCCGGAGGATTTCACGCCCGAGAGTTTCGCTATCACGATCTATGGGGTCTGCGGGGAATGCTCGAGAGTAAGTTAATAAACTCATAAACAGATAACTTAAAACTTAATATCATGGCTAAAGTAAAACCTTTCAAGGGTGTGCGTCCTCCGAAGCACTTAGTGGAGCAAGTAGCTTCACGACCCTACGACGTTCTGAATTCTGAGGAGGCCCGTAAGGAGGCTGAAGGTAACGAGAAATCTCTCTATCATATCATCAAGCCGGAGATTGATTTTGAACCGGGTTTTGATGAACATCATCCTGATGTCTATGACAAAGCTGTCGAGAATTTCATAAACTTCCAGGAAAAAGGATGGCTCGTACAGGACGAGAAAGAGAATTATTATATCTATGCCCAGACTATGGATGGACGTACGCAGTACGGTTTCGTAGTCGGAGCTTGGGTCGACGACTATATGCAGGGTCGCATCAAGAAGCATGAGCTTACGCGTCGCGACAAGGAGGAAGACCGCATGAAGCATGTGCGCTGCAACAATGCCAACATCGAACCGGTATTTTTCGCATTCCCGGATAACGAGACTCTTGAACAGATAATACGTGATGTGACAAAGGGTGAGCCGGAGTATGATTTTGTGGCTCCCGATGGTTTTGGCCATACTTTCTGGGTGATCGACGACGAAGCAACTATTGACACTATCACCAAGGAGTTTGAGAAAATAGAAGCTCTCTATATCGCAGATGGACATCATCGCAGCGCAGCAGCAGCTCTCGTGGGCAATGAGAAAGCTCAGAATAATCCAGACCATAAAGGAGACGAGGAATACAATTATTTTATGGCTGTGGCTTTCCCGGCTTCTCATCTCCGTATTATCGACTACAACCGTGTGGTGAAAGACCTCAATGGCTTATCGGAGGAGGAATTCCTTGCCAAGCTTGCAGAAAACTTCATTGTGGAGGAGAAAGGGGAGGAGACTTACCATCCTACAGGACTTCATAATTTTGCTCTCTATCTTGGTGGAAAATGGTATTCGCTAACCGCCAAAGAAGGCACCTACGACGATGCAGATCCTATTGGAGTGCTTGACGTGACGGTATCTTCCAATCTTATCTTGCGTGATATACTTGGCATCAATGACCTGCGTAGCGACAAGCGTATTGACTTTGTCGGCGGTATACGTGGATTGGAAGAATTGAAGCGTCGAGTAGATAGCGGTGAGATGAAGATGGCGCTCGCATTGTATCCTGTGACTATGGATCAACTTATAGCAATCGCCGACAGCGGCAATATTATGCCTCCGAAGACTACATGGTTTGAGCCTAAGCTTCGTTCAGGTCTTGTCATACATAAGCTGGATTGAGTCTTAAGTCTTGAGTCTTGAGTCTTAAGTCTTGAGTCTTAAGTCTTGAGTCTTGAGTCTTAAGTCTTGAGTCTTCATAGAGAAATAAAGCCCTTGGAAGCTGACTTCCAGGGGCTTTTATTGTATTGCGGCGGTCGGGACACTGCCGTTTCGTATTAGTGGCTGGGAAACGGGCGCTCTATATTAGCGGTTAGATTCGGCTATCCAGGCGGCGAGGCCGGCGTTGAAGCTATCAGCGGCGAGAAGATTCTCCAGTGGGAGATGCATGCGGTAGCGCCAATAATGCTGGGAGTTGGCCGGGATATTGATTAGCTCGTCGTGCGGATTATCGCGTCGGAGACTTCCGTCGGTGCTCAGCCAGTCTTGCAACGGTAGGATGCAGAGCATCGATGGGCTCTTCAAGTGAAGATCTACAATCTTGCCGCATATCCATGGCTCTGCGTAGAATGGAGCCTGGCCTGATTCCTTAAGCGTGTAGTTGAAGAAACGTTGGGTAGCAGCAGGATCCTGTTCCCACCATGCACGGATGCCGTCCATGTCATGGGTCGAAGTAGTGCAGACACTATAATATGGATAACGCCAAGTCTCGCCAAACTCAACCTTAGGATCCTTAGGCATACGCTGGATCTCAAGAGCGAGAATCTGAAGACGCTTCATTACCTCAGGAACGCAGTCGGGTATCATTCCGAGGTCTTCAGCACATGTGAGCATACCGGTAGAGTCCAGGAGCGGTGGTAGCTTCCACATAGCTTTGCCATACCAGAAATCATTCATCCTATGATAGAAGAAATCGTTGTAGAGGCGGTTGAAGCACCAACGCTCGTAGTCGGTAAGAGCACGGAACTGATATGTGAACTGTGCGGAAATACGTGGATGATAGTGACCTTTCTGGTAGGGATCCTCGATGAAAAGCACGTCGTCGATTAGTCCCATGAGGGCATTCTTGATACGGGTGTTTTTCTCGTCGGGTGCAAGACGCGAGAAATGCTCTACAACTTTTCGCTGGTTGTCTACGAACTCTTTCAGACGATAACGTCCGGCACTGATTTCGTCGAGATATTCATGCTTCACCTCTTCGGTATATTCACCGAAAAAGTCACCAAGCATCCACTCCATAATATAAGGATTAGCTTGGATGTCGGGATTAATCCAGAAGTCATAGTTCTGCTTCAATTCCTCCGGTGAGAAGGGGAGAGCAGGATTGAAATAGCCAAGCAAGCCATGAACGTCTGTCATAGGAATCTGCCATATGCGGAAGAACCCAAGAATATGGTCGATACGGTAAGCGTCGAAATACTCAGCCATTTTCTGGAAACGCTGTTTCCACCACTTGAAACCATCTTTTGCCATCTCATCCCAGTTATAGGTTGGGAAGCCCCAGTTCTGGCCGAGCACGGAGAAATCATCCGGGGGAGCACCGGCCTGGCAGTCCATGTTGAAGAGGCGAGGATCTTTCCAAGCATCGACGCTCTCACGCCCGATACCGATTGGTATATCACCTTTCAATACGATACCATGCTGGTGGGCGTAGTCTCTGACTTCGCGCAGCTGACGGTCGAGATGATACTGCACGTAATAATAGTATAGAATATCATATTCATGAGCGGCTATAAACTCGTCCACTTTCTTTTCGTCGTAGACGGCATATTCGCCCCATTGTGAATTGTCAGCAGTGTGGAAATGATCGCGAAGTACAGACCATGCTGCATATGAACGGAGCCAATATTCGTTGCGCTCAACAAATTTCTTATACTCAGCGCTCTCGCGGGTCTTTTTGCCCTGCTCGGCATAAATCTCGCGAAGATATGCATTCTTAAGGTTGTTGACAGCCTCGTAGTCTATCTGCGGAAGCTCATTGAGTTTTTCGATCTCTGCTGTGTAGTAGTCGCGGCGTTCCTTGTCCTTGATTGCACCTACGGCTTTCAAGCGTATATACATCGGATGTAGCGCAAAAGTCGAGTTGGCACTGTAGGGATATGAATCAGTCCATGTGCCTGTCTTCGTAGTATCATTGATCGGAAGCACCTGCACAATCTTTTGGCCTGTCAGTACACACCAGTCTACCATTTTCTTAAGATCATAGAAATCCCCCACACCTGCGTCCTCCTGTGTGCGGAGCGAGAAAACGGGAATAGCAGTTCCGGCACCCTTCCACGACTTGCGGGGATTTTCGAAACGCATACCGTCGAATACCAGAATTGTCTCCTTTACTTTTGGAAAAAAGTCGAGGCGACGGTTATCGCGGGCTTCCCAGTCTTTTGGCTTACGTGTCTTCTTATCAAGGATCACGAACTTATACTCAAATGGGAGTTTCACATCGTTCATATCGAGTGTCACCTCCCAGATAGGATAGTGAGCATCGTTGAAGAGAAGTGCTTTTTCAGGATTCCAAGAACCAAGCACACGGGGCTCGCCGCATATAGCCAAAACCTCGTCGGGGCGCACCATAGGAGCTGCCACTTTGAACAGAACGGTCCCTGCCTTAGGCGTTATAGGCTGGTCGCGGAAATTTCGGCTGAGCATACCGTCGACAAACGCTGACGACCAGTAAGGTTTATCATTTGGCACATCTTGCCAAAAGGAGTGTATGTCATAGTTATTGACATCTTTGGCCGCCTCGAAGCGGTGAGGTGCTCCCCATTCCTCACGCCATTCCTTGCCCTCTGCCTTCACGATGAAGCGATAAGTGAATGCAGATAAAGATGCAGGAATATCAAGAGAAATGGTCCAAATGTCTGGAGCCGTCATTTCGAGCATAGGAGCCTTGTGGGGATCTCCAGAGCCGAGCTTCGGTATCGATCCGCAAATATAGACAGCCTCTCCCCACTGGGTGTGATAGCCGATATGGATTTTGATCTTCATGGGTATGTATTTTTAGGTTTTTGAGTTGTGTGGTTGTGAGCTTAGCCGCAACGTGAATTGCCGCAAGTGGTGCAAATTAGACACCCCTCTTGATAAACAAGTGTCTCGGCTCCACAGTTCGGACATTTTCCACTTCCTGCGGTCCCATTCGGAATATATTTCTTAAGCGCACGCTCCACACCGTTCTTCCAGGTGTTGATGCTATTGGAGTCAAGTTCCAGTCCCTGAACGAGTTTTATCACTTGGTCGATGGGCATTCCATAGCGAAGCACACCGGAAATAAGTTTTGCATAATTCCAAAATTCCGGCTTAAATTTTTCGCTTAATCCCTCGATCGTGGTTTTGTAGCCACGTTTATTGATAAATTGGAAGTCATAGCGCTTGCGTCCGTCGGGGAGCGACTGTTTGATTATCTTGCCATGGTTGATGCTTTTTGGACAGAATATGCCGTCTTCATCATCGGCAAGGCCGGTGAAAATCTCATAGGGTTTGCCGTCGACCAGACCAACGAAAGCAATCCATTTTTCCTTATTGTTCTGGAAACGCACTACATCGGCCTCAAGCTCAGTGGGCCGCTTCACGACATGGTCGGGAGTATGAATAAGATGACTGTGCGGCTCCTCTTTTTTCTTCTTCACAGCCTCAAGCACATTGTTGCGCGAACCATCACGGTAGACCGTACACCCCTTGCAGCCGGCTTTCCATGCTTCCATATATAGGTCGCCAACCATTTCTTCAGATATGTCGGCAGGAAGATTGATGGTCACAGATATGGAATGATCCACCCATTTCTGAACTGCACCCTGCATACGCACTTTCTCCATCCAGTCAATGTCGTTGGATGTGGCTTTATAGTAGGGCGACTGCTTGACGAGTTCGTCTACTTCTTCCTGAGTCATATTTTTCTTAGGCTCCATTCCGTTGAGCCGCATCCAGTCGATAAATTTAGGATGATACACGAGGAATTCCTCATAAGCTTCACCCACTTCATCGACGAAATCCACGCTTACGTTCTCATCGCCCGGCACAATCTTGCGGCGACGCTTATAGACCGGAAGGAAGACCGGCTCCAGGCCGGAAGTGGTGCGTGTCATCAGCGATGTAGTGCCGGTAGGTGCGATTGTGAGGCATGCTATGTTGCGGCGTCCGTGCTTCACCATTCGGTCGTAAAGCTCCGGATCTGCCTCCTTGATGCGCTTGATGAAAGGATTGTTTTTTTCTCGCTCTGCATCGTATATTTCAAATGCTCCACGCTCCTCAGCTGCTGTAACCGAAGCATTGTAATAGGCCAGAGCGAGCTGCTTGTGAACCTCAGTAGAGAAAGCTGTAGCTTCTGGAGTACCGTAGCGGAGCCCAAGGGCCGCCAGCATATCTCCTTCTCCCGTAGTGCCACAGCCTGTGCGACGACCGAGCAATGTCTTGTCGCGTATTTTTTCCCAAAGATGAAGTTCTGTTGATTTTACTTCGGGAGTCTCGGGATCGGCCTTGATCTTAGATATGATAAGTTCGATCTTCTCCATCTCGAGATCGATAATGTCATCCATGATACGCTGTGCTTTGCCGACATGCTCACGGAAGAGCTCAAAATTGAATCGAGCCTCCGGTGTGAATGGATTCTCAACGTATGAGTAGAGATTGATTGCTGTCAGGCGGCAGCTGTCGTAAGGACAGAGTGGTATCTCTCCGCAAGGATTGGTAGAAATAGTCTCAAATCCCAGGTCATCGTAACAGTCGGGCACACTTTCCTTGATAATTGTGTCCCAGAATAGCACTCCGGGTTCTGCGCTTTTCCATGCGTTGTGTACAATCTTCTTCCAGAGGGCAGCTGCATCCACCTCATTAATAACGATGGGATCGTCAGATTTGACCGGGAATTTCTGGACGTAGGGAGTGCCTGATTCAGCACATAGCATAAAAGTGTCGTCGATCCGTACGGATACGTTGGCACCTGTCACTTTTCCCTGTTCCATCTTTGCGTCGATGAAAGCTTCGGCATCAGGATGCTTTATACTCACTGTGAGCATCAAGGCACCCCGGCGTCCATCTTGTGCTACTTCACGAGTAGAGTTGCTATAACGCTCCATGAATGGCACGAGGCCTGTCGATGTGATGGCTGAATTCTTTACCGGTGTCCCTTTCGGGCGGAGATGGCTCAGGTCGTGGCCTACACCACCGCGTCGCTTCATCAGCTGCACCTGCTCCTCATCCTCACGTATGATGCCTCCATAAGAATCAGGATGGCCGTCAAGCCCGATTACAAAGCAGTTGGAGAGGGAGCCTACCTGGAAATTATTGCCTATTCCAGCCATTGGGCTACCTTGGGGCACTATATAGCGGAAGTCTTTTATAAGGTCGTAGACCTCCTGCTCGCCCATAGGATTCGGATATTTTGATTCGATACGCGCTATCTCCGCCGCTATGCGATGGTGCATATCGTCGGGTGTACGTTCATAAAGGTTTCCGAAGGAGTCCTTGAGGGCATACTTGCTTGCCCAGACGCGGGCGGCGAGTTCATCGCCGTTGAAATATTCGAGGGCACCCTGATAGGCCTCATCAACGGTGTACTGTTTTGCTTGGTCAGACATTGGGTTAAAGCTTCTATTGTTGTTGATTTCTGAATGCAAAGTTCGTAAAAATTTTTCAGAAATCATAGATTTAGAAAAGTGAAAATTTGTGAAAAATATCTGATAAAAAGGTTTATTTTATTGATTATAATTTTATTAATAAATTTATTTACAATAAAAATCATCGAAAAAAAATAATCTCGGGGGCATAGCGATCAAGAAAGGAGAGCGCGGAGGCGGTCTTCATCGAGAATCGTGAATATGCGTTTGCCGGCTGGCGTCAGAGAAGGATCCGGCAAAGAGAGAAGCTGGCCTACGAGAGTCTCCATCTCCTGAGGTAAAAGGCGATGTCCTCTTACTATTGCCGCACTGCGTGCCATCACCAACGCCATACGCTGCATGATGTCGTCTACAGGATCGGATGTGGTAGCGTAATTGTCGGAATCCTCCCTTACAGATTCGAGGATACGCAAGATTGTCTCGCGTGCATCGCTTTGGCTTATCATAGTAGGCACGGCTGCGATGCTCCATCGGTCTTCTTCCTGATATTCGAGTGAGAAACCTATAGCTGAGAGTTCAGTCTGCACGCGCTCCAATGCATCTCTTTGGTCGGCATCAAGAGTTACAGTTTCGGGGAATAGTACCCTTTGGCTTGTCACTTCCATACGGCGAACTCTGCGCAGACAGTCTTCAAACAAAATCTTAAGGTGAGCACGGTGCTGGTCGATCACCATCACTCCGCTTCGCGTAGAAGTGACGATGTATTTGTCGGCAAACTGTAAGCATTCCTTAGCCGGGGGAGGGGTGGCATCTTCAATTGATGGCAGTACTCCTTCCACCGGTGCATTTTCACGTGCAGCCTCCTCCTGACGGTTCATAAACCTATTATAGAGCGTATCCCAATTGCGTACATTACTGCGTGATGCCGGTTGCCTCACGCTGCTGTATGTGGCAAAAGGATGTGGCGAACCTGTGTCATCATCCTTGGGCAGAAAACCCGGATCTGATCCGAAATCGAAAGGATTGTAATCTGCAGGCACCTCAATACCAGGATTCTCAGGAGCATCTGCGCCGGCAGGCTGCACAGGTACCAGATCGGTATCAAAATCAATCTGCGGAGTAGCTGCAAATTTTCCAAGTGCGGCTTTCACGCTTGCTCCGAGGATGCTGAGTATTTCCTTCTCACGCTCAAGCTTCACCTCGTTTTTGCTCGGATGAATATTTATGTCTATTTCCGATGGATCAACCTGTATCTTGACAAAATAGCATGGTTGCGTGTCAGGAGCAATGAGATTGTCGAAGCAACCGGTGATGACCTTATGCATCTTCAGGTGGTTGATATGTCGGCCGTTGGCCATAAGGTGCCATAGCGCGTTGCGTCGGCGTGCAAATTCTGGCCGGGAGACGTATCCCTGAATCTTGACCAAATCAGTATCAACGGCTATCGGTATCAGTTGCATATTGAGATTATTTTTCCAGATATCGTTGATTCTCTGCAGCATGGTACCCGGACGAAGATCAATGACTCTTGATCCTGTGTCGATGCTTATACGCAAATTGTTGTTGACAAGAGCCATACGCTCGAATTCCCTCATGATATGTCCCAGTTCGCCGGCATCAGACTTGAGGAATTTACGTCTGGCTGGAAGGTTGAAGAAGAGATTGCGTATGCTTATCACTGTTCCTTTCTCGCATACGCAAGGCTCTTGACTTTCGACTTGCGAACCATTGATGACAATGCGTGTTCCCATCTGTGAGTCTTCGGTGCGTGTGCGCATTTCCACTTGCGAGATTGCACAGATAGATGGGAGTGCCTCCCCTCGAAAGCCCATTGTCCGGAGTGTAAAGAGGTCTTCGGCCTTTTTTATTTTTGAAGTGGCGTGTCGCTCAAAAGCCATGCGGGCATCTGTCTCTGACATCCCACAGCCGTTATCGACCACCTGGATCAGAGTCTTTCCAGCATCTTTGACATATATACGAATATCTGTGGCTCCGGCATCGGCAGCATTCTCCACAAGCTCCTTGATCACCGAAGCCGGGCGCTGGATCACCTCTCCTGCGGCAATTTGATTGGCTACCGAGTCGGGCAACAGTCTAATCATATCCATCTTTACTCTAACGAATTAACGAATTAACGATTGAGGATTATGTAGGAATGCGTATAATTCACTCCATGAAATACTGCTCAAGAGCTTCCGGCACTTCACCGAGTTCATCATCCCAACGGAGAATCCCGTCGATTTTGATACGTTTTGGGCGGATGGCGTCGAGCCAACGGAAACCGGGTAGATATTTCTGTGCTTTCTTCACGAGGAAGAGGGGAGTAGCGTTGCCGGTCACTTCGGGCCACATCTTGATCTTATCAATCTGTCGATTTTCCAAATCGACAGTCATATAGCTGCTTTCAGCATCGACAAGCTTATTGAAAGAAGAGTCATTTTCCATCGGCAGCATTATCACCTGCACATTGCCATCAACATAGAGGCGCTTCAGATAGCTATCTTCAAACCATGCCTCCATCTTCTTTCCTGAAAGTTGGTTGTAAAAGTCTTCATCTACATATTCGGCCATAAAACCAGATTTCGGAAGCATTGCATGATCCACGGTAGAATCGTTGAAATGCAGTATTATCTCTTCTCCGTTGACCTGCCGCTCGTCGCTCCAGACAACAGGTTTACGCTTCATAAACATCAAAGAGTCGTTTTCGTAAATCTCAAGTGTGTCAGCCACTCCTTGAATATCCTGATTGAAGAACCGCGCACGGGGATAGGCTTTCGCTATATGATAGTCGCGTATCTCTTGAATGATCATTTCAATCTCAGGCTCCTTAGTCTCAGCCTTCTCCTCCTTATTTGGGCGTGGTTTAGCGCCGTCAATAGCTCCCATAGCCAAGCCTCCAAGAGCATCATTGGCAGCGGGAATGCTGTCATCGGGATTCTCAAGGATTTCGGTATTCTCGGAATTCTCTGTAGTCTCAGAATTCTCGGTAATCTCAGGTATTTCAGATATCTCTGGATCCTCTATATCCTCAGATATTTCCGGAATATCAGGTTCCAGCGGGGTGTGCTCTTCCTTGATTATTGCGAGCATAGCCGAGAGAAGACCTTGCATCTCTTGGCGAGTAATGGGAGGAAGCAACTCTTCTTCATCGCCTGCAGGCCATTCGAGATATTCGAAATTCTCTACCTTGAAAGGTTCGGCTACGAATTTCTCAGGATAGAACTTAGGCACCCATATGGTATCTTGCTTGATATACGTGAATATAGTGTCGGCACGCAGGAAAAGGGTATCGGCTCTGGAATACTCTTTCAGCAACGGGTATCCGGTGGCAAATGCCTCCTTCGTAGAGTCGTTATACATTCCGTAGGCACTGATAAGGATCAGCTTGTTGGCTGTGTCGGTGATAATTGTAGGCTGGGAGAGCTTGGTAATGTCGCGGTATTGATAGGCACGGCTTATGCGCGTGGCATTGTCGTAGACGATTGAATCGCCCTCCAGCGTTGTGGCTCGCCCGAGTGAATCCTTATGGATAATAGTAGAGCGATGCATCATCTCAAGGTTGCCAAGCTGTGTATTATACCATCCTTTGCTTGTATAGATTGTGTCGTTTGGTCCGTAAATATCAGTAGGGCTTTCAATCCTGGCCATATGAGTGGCTGTATTGTAGTATAGAGTGTCGCTGAGAAGCGAGAAATTATCTTGATGGTTGATAAGTTCAACATCATAGAAAAACTCTGCGTCTTTCGTGCGGCTGTTGTACTGTCCGAAAATTGACGTGAGAGTGTTGACCTCATCTTTCAATAGACCTCCGCAACCGTAGTAACCAGTCTCAAGATCTACGTCATAGTCAAGTGTGTCGGTAAGCAGTTCGCCACTTGGATCCTTAAGGCGGACTTTGTTTTCAGACGGACCGTTGGTCAATTTAGCCAGACGTGCGTCGCCGTTGTAGTATAACTGATCGGCCCAAACGAAAAGTGTATCGCCCTGTTCCATTCTGATATGGCCGAAAGCGTCCAGCGAGTTGATCTCAGGATAGTAATAAGCGGAATCGCAGAACATCCATAGAGAGCCTTGACGAAACTTCACGTTGCCGGTGACTATCTGCTTCTCGGTTGTATCATTCCATGCCGGCTGCAATTTGTAGAGACTGTCGGCGTATTCAAGAAATACCTTGTCTGACTGAAAGCGGTTTTGATTAGGAATAATAGGCTTGATTGGTTTCGTCGGTGCAGGACGCGTGTATGTCTGCTCTTTCTTTAAGGCAGCTTTCCTTTTCACCTGCTGTGCGTATGCACAGAAAGCGATATCGCCGATGAAAATCAGCGACATCGCGGCCAATATCAATAATAGTCCCTTCTGATAGCGAGTCATATCAGCTGCATGACTGGTAGATTACTTTTCTGCTGTCTCTTTTGTCTCTTTCTCCCAGCCTTCATATCTGAATTCGCAGTTGTTCCAGCCTTCGGAGATGTGCACGTAGGTATCCTTGATTTTATTTTCCACCCAGTCTTTAATAATCTTCTCCTTAGTATGGTTTTCATACATCCTTTTGAGCATCGTATAGTCTTCGGCCAGGTTGGCGGAATGACCCGGGATTCGATTTTGCAGGCGTACCATTACGGCCACTTCCTGGTTTCTCTTCGGGTCGGTCATAATGAATGGTTCGCTTATGTCGCCGGGCTGCATGCTCTCTATTCGTCGAGCAATTTCCGGAGGCAGATCCTGCATTTCAAAGTGGGTTGTGCCATATCTTTCGCTTTCCTCGTTGGAATTTACCATAATACCCTTGTTGTTGCGGGAATCTTTGTCTTGGCTTATGAAGCGTACGCTTTCGTCAAATGTGAATTTCCCTGCGGCAATTTCTTTTCTTATGGAGTCGAGGCGCATCGTAGCATCGCGAAGGTCTTTATCACTCACTTTCGGCTTAAGGAGGATATGACGCACATTGACTTCATCGCCTCTGCGATCGATAAACTGAATGATATGGTAGCCGAACTCTGTCTCTACAATTCGGCTAACCTTCTTTGGATCGTTGAGGTTGAATGCTACGTTGGCAAATTCCGGGACGTATGTAGAGCGAGTAGTATACCCAAGTTCGCCACCTTTCATGGCGCTGCCGGGGTCTTCGCTATACATCACGGCAAGCGTATAGAAATCCGATTCTCCCTTGTTGACACGATCCGTATAGTCGCGCAGTCGAGCCTTTACGTCTTCTATCTCTTGCTTTGGTATGATAGGATTAAGCTGCATGATCTGCACCTCCACCTGCATAGGGACATATGGAATACTGTCGGCAGGGAGTTTGGCGAAGTATTTCTTCACATCGTTAGGAGTGGCCTTTACATTCTTCGTCAGATTATCCTGCACGGTCTCCTTGATGAAATTGGCCTTCATTCTTTCCATTACCTCATCACGGATGGAATTCCAAGGTCTTCTGAATGCTTCCTCCACTTTCTCGCGGCTTCCGAGTCCCTTCAAGTAAAAGTTCATCTGCATATCAACGCGTGAAGAGAGCTGGCTGACGGGAGCCTCTATAGTGTCAAGTTTACCTTGATGGAGATACAGCTTCTCCACAGCGAGTTGCTCAGGGATCACGCAGTAAGGGTCGCCGCCAAGGCTGGTCCCCATGCTTCGCATCTGGGCATATTCGTCTTCTATTTCTGACTTGTAGATGGCATTGTCGCCTACGATCCATGCCACTTCGTCTATCACATTTTTTTTCGGGCCGCTGTTGGAGTCAGCTTTAGCAGCAATCCCAAGTGAGAGGATTGCTGTGGCTACGAGCCCTATTGTCATTACTGTCTTTTTCATCTGCTCTTTATGATGCTTGATCGCTTGATGCTTTCTTTTATTGCTTGATAAAAACTCCTTCTTTGAGAATTTCCTTCTCTACTGCTGAAGAGCGAAGTGCTTTGATGAGTCCGGCCTCGTATTCAGCGAGATAGAGAGCCTTGAGTCTGTCTTCGATCAGTGGTGCTGCATACTCTTCCGGCATTTTCGTTCCGCTCTTGCGGTAGTCGGTCAGATGGAGAATGTAGACCATGCCGTTGAGTTCCGTTTCGTAGTCGACGGTATTTTCCACAAATCGGTCGCCGTCGCCGAGTCTGGAAGGAATCTCTCCAGCTATCACGTCGAAATCCGTCCATTGATCGGCGAAATATCTGAAGACAGTAGCTTCTCGTCGGCCGGTATTTTCGAGCGCATCGTAGGAGTCGGCGTCGGCCTGTCGCATCCACTGCCGTATATCGTCAAGATGGCGAGAGGTGGCTGGAATCCTGATGTAAAGTCCCTTTACAATCGGGCGTTCGAGTCGAAGTTCGGCGGAATGTGCCTTATAATATGCCTTCACTCTGTCCATATCTACCGGTTGCACGCCGTTGCGGCGCATCTTGCGGCGATAAGAATCAGCGATTAGGCTGCGTCTATAAGACGCCGTCAAGGCATCGATGCGGTCCATATCGTCGATTTGGCCGGCTGCAAGGTCTTCAATCAGAAATCCTTCGATCCATTGGTCGGCTATTTTGCGGATGAGGGCTGCACTGTCGGCGGTGCTGATGCCAGATGGGAGCTGACGCACTACATCGGAGAGCAAAAGCACCGAGTCGCGGTATTGTGCCACGAAATCGCTGTCTGTAGCGGCGGAGTGGGTCTTCTCCCTTCCGCAACTGACGGCAATCGCAAAGCTGCCCATAAGTATTAGCACGGTCTTTTTCATCTAATTGGCAAAATTACTAAAAATTTCCCATCCGTGCAACAAAAAATTTCTTAAAGAGAAAACCCGGATGATAAGTCCGGGTTTTCATTGAGATTTTTGTATTAAATTTAGAAACTGACAGCGTGTCAAATTTTCATTTATTTAACTTTTCGAAGCACTTTCTCATTGACCTGGACCGGATAGCGTGATTTAAGGCGTTCCACCCAATCGCGTTCCAATTGGTTCTGATAGTCTCCGGTCACGAGGCTTCTTACGTCGGACATTGATTCCGGAGCATTGAGAATCTTTGAGTCAAAGATAAAATATACCGTATATTTCTTATTGTTTGGCTTCACAGGAGCGCCACCGAAGACTACGTTGTCTACCATTGCATTCTGGCCTTCCTCCATGAGTATGCGGTCCATAGATGCTTTGCCTACGAACTGCTTACGTACAGCCTTGAATGCTGCTTCATCGCTTGCGTCCTTGAGAGCTGTGCGTACGAGGTCGGCCACAGAATCGTTGGCAGCTTGCACGAGAATGCCCTTAACATGGGGCTTTGTCCATTTGTAATCGGCTTGGTGTGCGTTGAAATAATCAGTCAGTCCTTGTTCGTCTTTAGCTGCCTTGTCCCACACTTCGCGTAGGCTTGCCTCATAAAGAAGAGAACCCTCGCGGTATTCATTGAGCAAATTGCGGTAGTCAGATTCGTTGGCATAAAGCCAGTTGTATTCTGCATCCTTTAGGCTCTGGTCGATATGGTGGTCAACATATCTGCGGAACTCATTTTCTGCCAAACTTCCGTCGGCAATTACCATCGGGCGAACTGTGGCTGCCCACTCTGCGAGAGTGATTACCTTTCCGCCAACCTTGGCTATTTCGATGGCTCCCATACCCTGCGGGTCAAGTGCACGAGCATGCCATACGCTGTCGAGACCATTGGTACGGATTTCTGCGCAAAGCATGTCCATGTTCTTTTTGTTGAGTGTGGGTTTATGCTTTTTGCGGAGTTTGGCAATAAGATTTTTCTCTACGAGAGCATATCGTTCGTCTTGCGGATTTGCGAAGCGTTTCAGCAATTGGGGTTTCATTTCCTCAAGGGTTGCAGGACCTTTGGCATCGAGCTTGCGGATCACATGCCACCCATACTGGCTTTTCACCGGGCGAGAGATTTCATCAACGGAGATGGCGAATGCTGCAGAGTCAAAAGGTTCCACCATCATTCCGGCTCCAAACCATGAGAGCTTTCCACCCTGACGCCCTGAATTCTTGTCGTCGCTGAGCTCTCGGGCGAGGTCTTCAAATATGGCAGGGTTAGCCACCACAGCATTGTAGATACTGTCAATGCTTGCCTTAGCAGCAGCCTGCTCTTCTGCAGAGGCCGTAGGGGGCACCATTTTCATGATATGCTCCACAAGCACTGTTCCACGAGCAGGACGGTGCTTGCCTCCCTTGACAATGTGAAAACCCTGAGGAGACTCCACTATCTCTGAAATCTGACCGGGAGCGAGAGTGAAGACCGCTTTCTCGAATGAGTATGGGAATCGTCCCGGCACAATATAGCCCATCCGGCCTCCGGCATTGCTGCTTCCACGGTCTACAGAGTATTTTGCAGCGAGTTCTCCGAAGTCAGCTCCCTTGAGGAGCTCAGACCGAAGAGAGTCTGCCAGTGATCGAGATGCTTCTGTCTCCTTGTCAGAAGCAGATTTTGCAAGCATGATGTGAAACGCTTCTGCTTCCTCACGGCTCATGTCGAATGCTTCCTTGACGAGCGAGTTGAGAAATAGAGAATCCGTCATGTATGGAGTAGCGAGGTCAGCTCGGTACTGCTCCATCTCTTTGCGGAATGCCGGAAGAGTATCAAGGTTCTGCGAGAGAGCATCGGCCACTTTAAGCTTGTAGATTTTAAACATCTCGGCATATTCATCGAGTGTCTGTGGATCTACTTGCTGTTGCTGGTTCTTGTGGTAGAGGTACTCAAATTCGGATCGGGGAACGTCAACCCCGTTGACTGTCATGACGGCTTCCTCCTTCGCAAGGATAGAGAAGGCGGAAGCGGCTAAAACGGCTATTGCAGCTATGTGCTTTTTATTCATTTTCGTAGTCGATATGTTTGATCGATATAATAAAAGGAGGAAGCTTCAATTGCTTCCTCCTTTTTTAACGTATTAATCGCATGAAAATTGTATTGTTTGAGTTTTTACTTATGAAGTGGCCTATACAACTTCTGTAAAATCAAATTTCCAACTCTCAACTCTGATTCAGACCCGGATTCTGGGATAGCTTTTCGATTACATATGGAGCCGTCACCTCGAATTTCTTCTTCTTTGAGGAGGGTACCTCATACATGGCATCTACCATCACTGTCTCCACGATGCTACGGAGGCCGCGGGCTCCAAGTTTATATTCGATAGCTTTATCGACTATTGTGTCAAGCGCTTCCTCTGTAAACTCAAGTTCCACTCCATCCATCTCGAAGAGTTTCTTATACTGACGGATAATAGCGTTTTTAGGCTCTGTGAGTATTCGGCGGAGCGCTTCGCGGTCAAGAGGATCGAGGGCGGTGAGCACCGGCAGACGTCCGATGATCTCGGGGATGAGACCAAACGACTTTAAATCTTGCGGCATCACATATCGCATAAGATTATCGCGCTTCTTCTTTGCATCGCTGCTGTTCTGGCCATAACCTACGGTGTGCGTATTAAGTCGGGCCGCAATCTTACGCTCTATTCCATCGAAGGCACCTCCGCATACAAAAAGAATATTTTTTGTATCTACCGGTATCATCTTCTGTTCCGGGTGCTTTCGTCCTCCGTTTGGTGGCACGAGCACAGTGGAGCCTTCAAGAAGTTTGAGCAGACCTTGCTGCACTCCCTCTCCACTTACGTCGCGGGTGATCGATGGATTGTCGCTCTTACGAGCAATCTTATCGATCTCATCAATAAACACTATGCCTCTTTCGGCTTTCTGGACATCATAGTCGCAAGCCTGGAGCAGACGGGTCAGTAGCGACTCGATATCCTCGCCAACGTAGCCGGCCTCGGTAAGAACTGTGGCGTCGACGATGGTAAAAGGCACGTCAAGGAGTTTTGCGATAGTTTTTGCCAGTAGGGTCTTTCCAGTTCCGGTCGGACCGACAAGGATCACATTGCTCTTCTCAATGTCAACATCTTCAGCGTCTTGTTTCCCTTCGTCGAGGCGCTGGATGCGCTTATAGTGGTTGTAGACCGCTACAGACATGTACTTCTTGGCTTCATCCTGGCCAATAATGTACTGATCGAGAAATTCCTTGATTTCCTTGGGCTTTGGAATGGAATTCTTCCCTTTTTTATTATCGGACTTGCCTGAATTTCGCTGTGCAAGCTCTGCTTGAGCAGTCGTCTCAATGTAGTTGACGCAGTCAGAACAGAGTGCAAGTCCAGGCATTATTTCCACTACTGGATTGGCATCCGAATCAAACACGCCGCACATAGCGCACTGAAGTCCGGATCCCTGAGTCTTCTTTGCCATGATTAATGGATTATTTCTTCTTTTCGTTGATTAGGATGCGGTCGATCATGCCATATTCCTTAGCTTCAGAAGCTATCATCCAATAGTCACGGTCGCTGTCGGCAGCCACTTTCTCGAGGCTCATACCGCTGTGTTCGGAAATAATACGGTAGAGTTCATCTTTAAGTTTCAGAATCTCACGGGCAGTGATCTCGATATCAGATGCCTGGCCTTGGATGCCACCCATCGGCTGATGGATCATCACGCGGCTGTGGGGGAGTGCGAAGCGCTTACCCTTTTCGCCGGCTACGAGGAGCACTGCCGCCATAGAGGCTGCCATACCGGTGCAGATGGTAGAGACATCGCTATTGACATATTGCATTGTGTCGTAGATGCCAAGACCCGCGTATACTGATCCGCCGGGGGAGTTGATATAAAGCGAGATATCCTTGTCGGGATCTACTGAGTCAAGGTAAAGAAGCTGAGCCTGGATGATGTTGGCGCTCTGATCTGTCACCTGAGTACCAAGGAAGATGATGCGGTCCATCATGAGGCGGGAGAATACATCCATTTGAGTTACATTGAGCTGACGCTCCTCAAGGATGTAAGGGTTCATATAATCGGCGTGAGGCACAGTTACTGCACCAGCCTGGCGATTTACGGCTTTCTGATAGCCGTCGAGCATATTGCTGTTGATGCCGAGATGTTTTACGGCAAATTTTTCAAATTCATTCATAGT
>CAYSMP010000051.1:0-21553 GCA_964432215.1 uncultured Sangeribacter sp. | reverse complement strand
AAATTGCAGGCAGATGAGAAGCTACATCATAGAGAGAGATTCCGGCTGCTCTTTTCCATACTGCAAAATTACAGAATTTTGTAGACATTGCCAAATTTGATTTTTGTAGGATGATGCTAACTACGATTTTAACTGGATGTGATGCCCCATAAAAAAAGAGAATCTGCCAGAATGCAGATTCTCTTTTTTATATGGTTATTCCACGCGATAGCCTAACGAGCAAGCCATTCGTCGCTACAAAGACACAGTAGCCGGAGGATTAACTGATGAAGAGGAGCTCGCGGTATTTGGGGAGAGGCCACATGTCATTGTCGACTACTTCCTCGAGTTTGTCGATGGGGCGACGGATGGCGAAGAGAGATTCAGCGATATCATAGTAGGCTTTGGCCTTTTCATATTCATTCTCGATCTTATTGGCTGCCTTGCGGGCATCCACCATGGCTGAAACACGATCTTGAATCTCCTCAACGAGGCGAGTCACCTTCTCAAAGAGCTTGATTTCAGTCTTTGCCATCACCTTGTAATTGTCGGGATAAATATCCTTGATCTGAGTGATAAGACCCAGAAGCTTACCCTTATACTCAAGAGCGGCAGGGATAATATGGTTGATTGCCATTCTTCCGAGCACTCGAGCCTCAATCTGGACTTTCTTGGTGTAGGTCTCCCACTTCACTTCGCTGCGAGCCTCAAGTTCTGCCTTGGTGTAGACACCTGTGCGGGTGAACATTTCTACAGAAGATGGCGTGAGGAACTCCTTGATCATTTCCGGCACGCTTACCTCTGTGTCAAGGCCACGACGCTTAGCCTCTTCCTTCCACTCTTCAGTGTAGCCATTGCCATCGAAGCAGACAGTATCAATAATGTCGGCAATCATTGGTTTCAGCACATCCATAATCGCTACTGTCATTGGTTTACCGGCAGCGATTTCCTTGTCGACGTCAGCCTTGAAAGTGAGCAACTGGTCAGCAACCGCAGCATTGAGGGTGGTCATAGCACCTGCACAGTTAGCACTTGAGCCTACAGCACGGAATTCGAAGCGGTTGCCGGTGAAAGCAAATGGTGAAGTACGGTTGCGGTCAGTATTATCGACGAAAATTTCCGGAATCTCAATAAGGCCAACAGATGCGCCTGTCTTACCGGCAATTTCAATGGGGGTATCAGAAGGAACCTCAAGAAGCTTACGGAGCACTTCTGTCATGGCCTTTCCAAGGAAAGAAGAAATAATTGCCGGAGGCGCTTCATTTGCACCCAGACGATGAGCGTTGGTAGCAGTTGCGATGGAAGCCTTGAGGAGAGCATTATGTTTCTGGACAGCCATCAGCACGTTGACAAAGAATGTCACAAACTGAAGGTTGCCGAGTGGATCTTTGCCGGGGGCAAGGAGAAGTGTTCCTGTGTCAGTGCCGAGCGACCAGTTGTTATGCTTGCCGCTGCCATTGATTCCGGCGAAAGGTTTTTCGTGGAGAAGCAGCACAAACTTATGCTTGCGGGCGATATCATTCATCAGATTCATGATCATCTGATTCTGGTCGTTGGAGAGGTTGGTCTCGCCATATATAGGAGCAAGCTCAAACTGATTTGGTGCAACCTCGTTGTGGCGCGTCTTTAAAGGAATGCCGAGACGATATCCTGCAATCTCTATATCGCGCATGAAAGCTGCCACGCGAGAAGGGATAGCACCGAAATAGTGGTCGTCAAGCTGCTGATTTTTCGAAGACTCGTGGCCCATAAGGGTGCGACCGGTCAGCATGAGGTCAGGACGTGCTGCGAAAAAGTCTTCATCTACAAGGAAATATTCCTGTTCCCAACCGAGATAAGAGTAAACCTTCTTGACATTTGGATCAAACATCTGGCAGATAGGGGTAGCAGCTTCACTGACAGCCTTTAGAGCTCTTTTGAGGGGTGTCTTGTAGTCGAGCGCTTCACCGGTGTAAGAGATGAATACGGTCGGGATACAAAGTGTATCACCCTGGATAAATACGGGGGAGGTAGGGTCCCAAGCAGTATAGCCACGAGCTTCGAAAGTGGCACGTATGCCACCATTAGGGAAAGATGAAGCATCCGGTTCCTGCTGGAAAAGGGATTTTCCGTTGAATTCTTCGATCATACCCCCTTTGCCGTCGTATTCCATGAAAGAGTCATGTTTTTCGGCAGTTCCTTCAGTAAGTGGCTGAAACCAGTGAGTGATGTGTGTGACACCATGTTCCATAGCCCACACTTTCATTCCTTCGGCCACTTGGTCGGCGATATCGCGGTCGAGAGCCTTATCGCCTTCGATGCAGGCCACGAGTGCATCATAGGTGGAGGGCTTAAGATATTTGCGCATCTTGTCGCGATTGAATACGAGTTCGCCGAAGTATTCAGAAGGGCGAGTCTGAGGGGTCTCAACGTCGAGTGCCTTTTTCTTGAAGGCATCCTGCACAACGTCAAATCTAAGTTTACTCATAACTTAAGTATTTTGAAAAAATTACCTGTTGATTTCTTGATTATATAAAATGAGAAGAGAGGCTAATCTCCCTTTTGGGGAAACCAGCCTCTCTGTATGTCTTAGCTTGCCATGCATCAAATTATCATCGCCGGACTGGTGCGGCGACAAAACACAGACAAGCGAACCTGAACGTCGTTCAAGTTCTGCTGCTGATCTTGCTGCTGGACATTATTTATCATTAATCTTGTCATATGATTCGTATATTTCGGGTGCAAAATTACAGATTATTTTTGAAATCGCAAAATTTTTAATAGAATATTTTTAAATTCTGCGCAATAGGAACTGGCATGGAAGCCGGCGCTTCATAATCAGATTTGCTTGCGGAGGCGAGCAGGGGGGATATCGAGGCGGTCGCGGTATTTGGCTACGGTGCGTCGGCTGATGTTGAGGCCGTCGTCGGTCAGCATTTGGGTTATCTTCTCATCACTCAAAGGATGCTTCTTGTCCTCAGCATCCACTACGCGTCGGATTTCGGCTTCTATCTTGCGGTTGGTGAGTGCGTCGGTGTCTTCTTCGCCGGCATTGTCACCGACGGTGTCGCTAAAGAAGAAACGCAGTGGGAAGATGCCCCATGGAAGGGCCGCATGTTTGTTGGCAGTGCAGCGGGAGATGACGGATGCGTCTTGGCCTGTCAGTTTTTCGATATCCTTTATCATCATGGGGCGGAGACGGTAGATATCTTCCGTCTCGAAATACTCGCGCTGGATTTTGACTATAGCCGTGACCACCGACATCATAGCCTGCTGGCGGAGCTGGAGGGAGCGAATGAAGTCGCGGGCGTCGTTGTATCGGTTGAGGATAAACTCGCGGTCGGCGTTATCCTTCAATTTCTCCATGCGCTTCTTCATGTCGGTTTCAGCCTGGGAGAATGTCTCACTGATGCGGAGTTCAGGAATACGGTTGTTGAGCGTGATCACCGGTTCATCGCCGGATGTGTCTATGATTACGTCGGGGATGATGGTATTTGTAGAGGTGGGAGCAGAATCTATAGATGCTCCCGGTTTGGGATTGAGTGTACGTATCAGGTCTATAGCAGCCGTCACACGTTCCTGAGATATTCTGAGACGGGAGACGAGGAGGTGGGTATGAAGCATGGAGAAGGCTTCATACTGCTCGTTTAGGATACGAAGCGCATCATCGCGTTCCTGAGATGGGGGGAGATATTCGAGTTGGATGGAAAGGCAGTCGGCGAGGGAAACGGCCCCTACCCCATGGGGTTCGAGGGTACGGACTACGGCGAGGCCTTCATCCATGACGGCCTGGGGGAGGTCGATACCCTCGGAGAACGCGAGGTCGTTGACGAGGAATGCGGGGTCGCGCTGTAGGCGCCCATTGGAGTCAAGGTTGCCGACAATGAAGCGGGCGGCAGTAAGTACGTCGGGCTCGAGATGTAGTTGGCCGAGTTGGGAGATCAGGGAGTCGTAGAGAGAGGGGGCGGAGTCGGGCATCGGCATCTCAGTGTAGTCATCGGAAGAGGATGAGGAGCGGAAAGCAGGAAGTGGAGTGCGGAGAGTGGAGGGTTCGGAATCGTGGTAGGATTCGGAGTCGACGGCTTCGAGAGCCGGGTTTGCTTCCATCTCGCGTTCTACCTCTTCGTCGAGTTCGGGCGCAGTCATTTCCAGCATCTTCACGAAGCGAAGCTGCTGCTGGGTGAGGCGCTGGGTGAGACGCTGCTCTATGGCGAGATTCTGATTGCTCTTTTCCATAAGGCGTTTATTTCAGTCTTTCAATCTTGTATTCCAATCCTCGATTCTCTTTTTTTTCGTTGAAGTTGGCTCCGATGAGATAGATAGTCCTGGCGTCTATCGCATAGCGCCCTGCATACTCTCGTGACTGAATCTGCTCCATAGCTTCAGCGACGCTCTTGTTATACTTGAATTCGAATACGTAGACATAGTCGGGTGTGAGTACTTCCAAATCACTGCGTCCTTTATAAGAATGTCTTTCAGGTTGTGCTTCCGTTCCAGAGAGAATGCAGAGAAGGTATGTCAGGGCTCGGTAGGTGGATTCCTTGTGATCTTCTCCCGGAAGATCTTTGACAAGATTCTCAAGACGCTTCATGAAAGCCTCCGGATCTCCGTCATATAGGTCATCCTTAAATCTTTCAAGATTAAAAGGACTGTTTGTCTTGGTCGTGGCCGGGGCGTAAAGGGGGAGGAGATTTTGAGCAAATCCTACTTCTACTTCATAGTTCGGAAATCCGAGAGTATAACGTTTTCTGCGAGGATCATAACTTTCGATGGTAAGATATCCTGTCTGGAACATCAAGGCTACTACGTTATCACTGCCAACTCCCACGGATATCAGGTTGCTGTGGGTCTGATGTTGGCCATTCAATGATTCAGGGTCAATTCCATACTTTTTTATTTTTTTTGCAAGGAATGTCGGAGTGCCAGTCTCAAACCAATATGGTTCTATTTCTCTTGATTTCAATGCCTTCAAAACACTGTATGGATTATATAATCGTGATCCATTTTTGCTGAACAGGTAGCCATCATAGTACCTCCGCAACTCATTTAAGGTAGTATCGATATCCTCTTCTCTTGCTTTTGCCAAAGTTTGAATACCGGGTCGGAAATTATCAATAAGTTCCCTTTCAGTCCATCCGCATATTTCCTGATATTCTTGAGCCATCGAGATATCGTCAAGATTGTTGAGGTCGCTGAAGATACTTACCTTGCTGAAACGTGCTACTCCCGTCAGCATGCCAAATCTTATGTAAGCATCCATCGACTTTAGATTAGAGAAGAATCCTTTTAGCAGACTTTGGTTCTTTTCAAACAGTTCAGGGTTATTGTCTATATTAAGCAGAGGCTTGTCGTATTCATCCACAAGAATCACTACCCGCAGACCTGTCTTGACGTATATGGAGCGTATCAGGTTGCCTAAACGGGTGACGATATTTTTATCATATTCAATAGATAATCCATATTGAGTTTCATACCTTGACAGATCAGTCTCTATTCTTTCAACTAATCCATCAGGCTGGTTATACAGACCTGAATTCATGTCAAAATAGAGTACTGGCGATGGACTCCAATCCAGGTCCATCCGGTCGGCAGCAAGCCCTTTAAATAGCTCCCGTCGTCCTTCAAAATAAGCCTTTAGGGTAGATAGAAGCAAGCTCTTTCCAAACCGACGTGGGCGGCTCAAGAAAATATATTGTCCTTGTTGCAACAGTGGTTTAATAAACGCTGTCTTATCAACGTATGTATATCCTTCTTCAATGATTTTCGAGAAGGTCTGCATACCGACGGGATATCTCAATTGCTCCATAATCTCAAACTTTTCCGCAAATATAATGAAATCCTCGATAAAATCCAAAAAATAAGTTACCATCAGATGCGACTTGACCCACACGGAGCGTGCTAACTACTCTGGGAAGAGAAATTTCAGGGATAATTTGCATATGAGGGAGAAATACGCTATTTTTGCAATATATTTTCCTTAGCCGGCCACGCCGATTCGGAAAGAGTCTGCTCCTTTCTACCATACATGCTTATTTTGACGGGCGGCGCGAGCTTTTCAAGGGACTTGCGATCGACAGCATGGACATGGACTGGACTCCGAGACCGGTGCTTCATTTCGACTTCAACACTGAAAACTATTCCGTAGAAAAATAACTATAGAGTTATATTGGTATAAATGTTTTTTTGATGGATAATACTCTTCATTTTGATAAGGGGAAGGATAAGGTCGGGATTCTGTTTGTATGCCTGGGGAATATATGCCGGAGTCCGGCGGCGCACGGGGTGATGGAGCGGCTCGTGAAGGAACGGGGTGTGGCCGATAGGTTTGAGATTGATTCGGCGGGACTTTATGGCGGCCATGCGGGGGATATGCCGGATGCACGTATGCGGGCTCATGCACGGCGACGTGGCCTTAATCTGACACATCGTTCGCGGCAAGTAAAGGAGTCGGATTTCGACCGCTTTGATATCATCGTGGCTATGGACGATTCGAACTATGACCGGTTGCGGGCTATGGCCCCTACCCCGGAAGATGAGAAGAAAGTCGTCAAGATGGCAGATTTCTTCACGCAGCATCCTTGGGCCGACTGTGTGCCGGATCCTTACTACGACGGGGCTGAAGGGTTTGAGAATGCGCTGGATTTGATTGAGGATGGATGCCTTTCCTTGTTGGAATGCACAATGCATAATGCATGATTGGCTACGCAGTATAAATATACGCGAAGTGCCAATATGAGCTGAGTATGCGTTAAATCTGCACAGGCAGACTCAAAACCATACCAACTGACAAAAGAGTATGTAAATAATTATGAATTATGCATTATGAATTACGTAAGTGAGTATAAGTCTTTGTTCAGGCTGGGGATGCCGGTGATGGCTACTCAGATAGGTATCATCGCGGTGGCATTTGCCGACACTGCGATGGTGGGAGCATATGGCGTCAATGAATTGGCAGCTGCGGCTTTCGTCAATTCAATGTTTATGATTCCGGTGGTGATGCAGATTGGTTTTGCTTCCGGTATCACGCCACTGATCGGCGCACTCTTCGGTCGGGATGACCATGCGGGAGCCGGAAGAACGCTACGCGCAGGACTGCAGGTGAACGCATTCCTTTCGATCGGACTTACCGTTCTGATGAGTATCCTATATTTCTTCCTTGACCGGTTCGGACAACCGGAAGAGCTTCTTCCGCTCATACGGCAATATTACCTGATTATCCTTGCTTCACTCTTCCCAATGGCACTTTTCAACTGCTCGCAACAGACAGCCAATGCGGTGACAGACACTGCCACGCCAATGTGGATAATCCTTGCGGCCAATGTAGTGAACATCATAGGCAACTACCTATTGATCTTCGGCAAGTTCGGATGTCCGGAGATGGGACTGAATGGCGCAGGCCTCTCGACACTGACTGCCCGATGGCTCTCTACGATCGGAATCTTTGCAGTGTTCATGACGACGTGCCGCTACCGCCCCTATAAGAAGGAGGCTATCGGTTCGAGCCATGTGGGGCACATACGAAGAGTTGTGTGGAATACTTCTTGGCCGATCATGATACAATCGGGAGTGGAATGCGGACTCTGGACGTTGGGAGCCATAGTGACCGGCTGGTTTGGCAAGATACAATTGGCAGCTTACCAGGTGATCAACACCATATCGCAGTTGGGCTTCATGATATTCATGAGTTTTGGAATAGCAGTGTCGATACGATCGGCAAACTATACGGGAGTCGGCGACATAGCTGGAGTAAGGCGTATCACCCTGGCGGGACTGCACCTTAACTTGATTCTTGCCACAGCTGCTTCGGCACTGTTCTACTTTTGTGGGCATACGCTTACAGGGTTCTTCTCGCCCGACGAAGAGGTATTGGCTTCGGCGGGAATGCTGATATTGCCGCTTGTGCTTTACCAGTATGGCGATGCTATCCAACTTACGTTTGCCAATGGACTGAGAGGCACGGGGAATGTGAGACCTTTCCTTTGGGTCACTCTGATAGCCTATATACTGATAGGTGTGCCGGTTATGTTCTGGCTCGCCACGGGACTGGATATGGGCAATGTCGGTGTGTATTATAGTTTTTCATTTGCCTTGTTTGCGGCGGCGATACTATATTATTTATTCTTTAGGAATACTGTCAGAAGAATGGATGTTATGGGGAGGACGCGCGGGGACGCACTCGGAGAGGGCTAACTACTTTGGAGATGAGCGTCAAGGCGCATCTTTGGATAATTCGCAAAAACAACTAATAATCAACATATGAAGACTAAGATTATAATATTGCTAATCATGGCTATAGCTATGGGGCAAGTATGGGCTGCCGAGGATGCACGGTATGCGAAGACGATAGTGGTAGCGCAGGATGGGAGCGGTGACTATAAGACCATCAATGAGGCGCTGAAGAAACTGAGGGGAGATTTTGAGGATCCTGTGAGGATTTTCGTCAAGGATGGGGTGTATAAGGAGAAGGTGCTTCTCAACTATACGCTGAAGAATGTGACCATGGAAGGGGAAAGCAGAAAAGGGACTGTAATCAGCCACGGTGATTACGCACAGCTCAACAATATGGGGACGTCAGGAAGCTATACGATGCGTGTAGATGGCAATAACATCACGCTGAAGAATATGACGATAGAAAACACCGCCGGTCCTGTGGGGCAGGCAGTAGCATTGCATACGACGGGCGACAAGATCCACGTAATCGATTGCGATATCTTGGGAAATCAGGATACCCTCTACGCTACCGGGCATAACTCGCGCGATCTCTTTGACAATTGCTATATCGAGGGTACAGTTGACTTTATCTTCGGAGCTGCCACTGCCCTCTTCCGCAATTGCCATCTGCACGCAAAACGTGACGGCTACCTGACGGCTGCTTCTACACCAAAGGAAAATGCGGTGGGATACGTCTTCCACAAATGCAAGGTGACAGCAGACCCTGAGGCGAAGAATGTGCATTTAGGGAGACCGTGGCGCCCGTATGCTTCGACTTTCTTCATTGATTGCGATCTGCCGAAGGAAATTAATGAGAAGGGATGGCACAACTGGGGAAATGCTGAGAATGAGAAGACTGCACGTTATGGAGAGTATAAATGCACCGGACCAGGGGCAAAGACCAAGGAGCGTGTGGGATGGAGAAAGACTTTAAATGCATTGGATGCTGCTGAGCTGACTGATCCGGGGAGGATATTTGCAAGAAATTCGGTATGGATTCCGGAGTGAGTCTTTATGAGTCTTCAGTCTTGAGTCTTAAGTCTTAAGGATTCAGATTGCGGATAAGATGCTTTTAACTTTTTAATGTATACTTTGTCTTATATGACATGAACGGAATAATTAGGACTATAATCGTAGGGCTTTGTGTGGCCTTTGCGTTTGTGACAGCGTCGGCGGAGACAAAGTTTGCTGATGAGACCCTCAAGTATGTAATCACTTATAAATGGGGACTTATTACGAAGGATTCGGGAGACGCGACACTGACACTAAAAAATCAAGGATCGAAATACTATATAAAACTTACCGGAAAGACCAAACCTTGGGCTGATGGACTATTTCATGTGAGAGATACCCTTATCTCAGTAATGGATAAGGCTAAATTCAAGCCTATCAGTTATACTAAGGTGGCGCATGAGGGTGGGAAATATAGCAAGGACGTAATTGAATACTCTTATGCAGGAAATCATGTCAGCGGCAAAGCCACTAAATATAGGGAAAAGAAAGGCACTACGAAAAACGAAAATCTTGAGCTTTCTGCGGAGGGAGACACTTTCGATATGCTTAGCGTCTTTTACTGGCTTCGCTCAATAGATCCGGCTACTCTGCAGAACGGGCAGAAAGTGACCGCTACCCTATTCTCCGGATCACATGAAGAGACGGTGAAGATATGGAAGGTCGGTGAACAGACCATCAAGTTGCGCGACGGATCAAAACGTGAGGCATGGCACATAAAGTTTACGTTCACCTCCAAGGGAGGCAAGAAGACGAGCGATGATATTGACGCGTGGATATCAAAAGATGGAAAGCGTATTCCGCTTGAGATCAAGGGGTCGCTGCCGCTGGGGCATGTCTGTGCCTATTATATCAATTCATAATGCAAAATTACTTTATCCTCGAAGGCATACTGCGTAGCCAATTATGCTTTATGCATTATGACTTGCTTTAGATTGGGGGTAGCCAATTATGCATTATTTTTAATTATTTAGGAATGATAGTGAAGGTAATGGAGCCGCGGGTAGACGTAGCTCCTTTTTTTGCACTCCAACGGGCCTGCATGGCAGCCTGCTCGCATTTCTTGCGAATTTCACGGGTAGCAGCACCGGATGCGGTAGCAGTCATCACCTTTCCATCGGCATCGACAGTAATTGAGACGGTGACTGTGGTCTTATGTGCAAGCGACACGTCGGGAAGTGGACATCCAAGGAACTGACGCCCCGACATCTTTCCAGTGACTCCAGAAGCAGCGCCATCACTGCCGCCGGGCGAGTCAAACTTACCGGCTACCGAGCCGGGTTTTGCGCCAAATTTGCCAGCCATGGAAGTAGCTACTTTCTGCTCCTCCTTCTTCTTGTCGGGGGGGGCTGTCTGAACCGGACTATCCGCATTGGAGGTAATAAGGGTCTCTTCGGGAGAAGGGAGTGTATTTTCACCGGAAAGTACAGTGTGCGGCTGCTCTACAGGAGCAGGAGCGGGTTCACCTTTCACCTCTGCTGCAGGAGCATCGTTGGCTATGGCATCCGGTTCGCCGACACTCTTATGATTCTCAAGCAGCAATTCGGGATCGAGAAATATCTCGTCTTCTTCAAGCTGCGGGTTTTCGGAATGAGCCGCCATCTTCTCGTCGTAGCGTAAAGTAGCTACGAGCAGCCACACGAGCATCAGGGCCACCGCCAAAAGAGTGACGAAAGCCGCTATCAGAGAGTCAGTGCGTTCGGATTTATTCATTCTTATCAAGGCAATATTATCAGTTGCTGCGTTTCAGACGAATATAGCATGAACATATGGTCAATTACTTATTGTCTACAGGGGTTTCCTGAAGGGCACGGGTAGCGAGCACCATCTTCATGTGGCGTCGGGCAGCCATGTCAAGAAGCTCTACAATCTTTCCATATTCCACTTTCTCATCGGCATAGAGTGCGATGCCACGAGTAGAGTCTTGCTGCTGGATAAGGGTAAGAGCAGCTACGAGCTGGTCGTGGGTCACAGGCTTCGGCGTAGAGTTGCCGGGGATGGAATCAGTACGGTCCATCACAATGAAGAACTGTGAGAGGGAATCGACATAGACTTCAGTAAGCGGTTTCTTGGAAGTCTGCTCGGAACTCTGCGGAAGGTTTACATCAATGGCTGCGGGGAAAATCAGAGTGGATGTCACCATGAAAAATATGAGGAGAAGGAATATAACATCGGTCATCGAGGACATTGAAAAAGTCTCGAGACTCTGGTATGAGCGTTTTAGGGGCATTGAGGTTGTGGAGTTGTGAGGTTGTGGAGTTTTGGTGGTTAGGCCGCGGGTTCGTTGAGGAGATCCATGAATTCCATGGTCTTGGTCTCCATTCCGGTCATCACTCTGTTGACGCGGCTGACGAGGAAATTATAGGCAAAGAGGGCGATGATGCCAACAATCAGACCGGCCACAGTGGTCACCAGAGCCTGATATATGCCGCTTGAGAGGACTATGATGTTGGCGCCAGTCCCGGCCATCGCGAGGGCGTAGAAGGCTTCTATCATACCGGTCACCGTACCCAGGAAGCCAAGCATCGGAGCGCCGGCAGCAGTTGTAGATAGCCAAGTGAAACCTTTGCCAAGTTTCGCCACTTCAATATTACCGGTGTTTTCAATAGCTACCAGCACATCTTGCATCGGACGCCCTATGCGAGTGACACCTTTAAGGATAAGACGGGCATATGGTGTATCGGTCTTCTTACATAGTTGGCGCGCGCTTTCGAGATCTCCTTCGTGGACATAGTCGCGAATACGGCCCATGAAAGAACTATCCTCCTTTGATGCCCGCGATATTGCAAGGCAACGTTCTACGAAGATATAGATGCTTACTATGAGCATCAAAGCGAGTGGAATCATAATGTAGCCGCCGTCTATGACCAGCGACCAGAGGCTGAGGGTTTCCATATTTTGGGGTTATTGAGTTGTGGAGTTGTGAGGTTGTGGAGTTGTGAGGTTGTGGAGTTGTGAGGTTGTTGGGTTGGGAGGTGGATGAATTATGCACTATCAGGAGAGACAGTCAAGGTAGGCGCGAATGGTGGCATCAAGGCCAAGGTAAAGGGCGTCGCAAATGAGAGCGTGTCCAATGCTGACTTCGTCGACCCATGGAATCATCTCATGGAAATACTTGAGATTATCAAGGCTAAGGTCATGGCCGGCATTCAGCCCTACACCGCAGACACGTGCTGCGGAAGCTGCCTCTACAAAGGGGGCAATAGCCAACTCGCGGTTTTTTGCATAGTTGTCGGCATATGACTTAGTGTAAAGTTCAACACGGTCGGCACCTGCAATCTTTGCCTCAAGCACCTGAACAGAATCCGGGTCAACGAATACTGACACTCGAATTCCGGCATCTTTGAAACGTTTTATGATAGAAGAAAGCATTTCAAAATTAGAAGTCACGTCCCAGCCATGGTTGGAAGTGAGCTGATCCGGGGCATCAGGTACGAGAGTGACCTGTGCAGGTTTTGTCTCAAGCACGAGACGTATGAAATCCTCGGAGGGATAACCTTCGATATTCAATTCTGTAGCGATCGCCTCCTTGATCAATGGAAGGTCGGAGCGGCGTATATGCCGCTCATCGGGGCGAGGATGGACTGTGATGCCCTGTGCACCGGCAGCCTCACAGGCCAAAGCGAAACGCACCAGATCAGGATTGTTCTCACCACGTGCATTCCGGATAGTGGCCACTTTATTGATATTGACACTAAGTCTTGTCATCGTAAAAAAACCAATGTATAATTCACAATGCATAATGCATAAATTCCTTGTCGGCGAAACTCAAGCAAATATACACTATGATATTACGCGTTTAATTTAATAATTTACTTAATATTTAAGTTTAGAAAACTAAACTTAAGGTTATAGAGTTATAAGGTAGAGGGGAGAGATTGCTCAACCTTTATATAAAAACAATGTGACAAAGCGAAAATATTATGCGAGAATTGTCTTTTAAGGCATTTTTTGAATAAAAAAACCTAAAAAACATGAATCAGCATTGAAATTCGGCACAATATTTGTAACTTTGAAAGTGCAAACCGAAACAGATGTGATTTCATCGGCGGCGGCCTGACACATATTCAGGGCAAAGTTAATGAAAAACATTGAAAACACCAAAACTATTCAACGTTTGCCTGCAAAAGTTGATAGCCATGGGGGAGATAGGATTATGATTTCAGGGGATTTTAACTAAACATAAAAAAAGAGATAAATTGACGACACAAGAGACACTCATACAGCGCGACGACTGCAGCCTGGTGACGCTTGAATGCGCCCCGGCCGACTACAGTGCCAGCATCCTGACGCATGCATGCGAGGACGCCGGAGCACCCGTAGTAGACCTTCTTACGCAGCCGGCAGATGAAAAAAGTATCCGTGTGACGCTCCGTCTCCGCTGCGATGACCCCACTCCGGCGATCCATAATCTGGAGAGATACGGCTATGAAGTGGCTGAGGCAGAGGGCAACCGATATACTGACGCCATGATTGCAGCAGAGCGACTTCTCGAAGTGCAGATGATGTTAAACGTGTGAGGTCGTGGAGTTGTGAGGTTATAAGAGAATATGATGCATAAGACATTAGCGCTGTATGGAAAATCCCGTCAAGATCAGAATCTGACAGGGATAATGAATTTTATGGCCGAAGCCCGGAAACGAGGTTTCGGCCTTTTGTGTCATGAAAAGTTTGCCGCCTATCTCTCCCGCTTTGGAGAGAATCCGGATTTCATTCCACCGATCTTCACCGGAATACCAAATGCAGATGTCGCCATAAGTTTTGGAGGTGATGGGACCTTCCTGCGTACTGCCCGACGTCTCGGAGACACCGAGATGCCGATAGCAGGAGTCAACACCGGCAATTTAGGCTATCTGGCACACTTTTCACTCGATGAACCGGAAGAATTGCTCGACGGCATCCTCCGCAAGTCGCTCAAAATGCAGGCAAGGAGACTGATCGAAGTGTCCGGGAACGGCATTCCGGATGACTTTTTACGCTGTGCTCTCAACGAGATAGCTGTGCTTAAGGATGATTCCGCTTCGATGATCAACGTCAATGTGGAGCTTGATGGCTTTTTTTTAGCAGATTATAGGGCCGACGGCCTTATTGTATCTACAGCGACCGGAAGCACTGCCTATAACCTTTCTGTAGGGGGACCCATCCTGCAACCGGAACTCGACTGCATGGTATTGGCTCCCGTAGCTCCGCATTCACTGACATTGCGTCCGATAGTAGTGTCCGGGCATTCTGAAATGAGGCTCTATATGACATCAAGGACAGGGTCTTACAGGCTTAGCGTAGATGGCTACAGCGTGACGATGAAAGAAGGGAGCAGCCTCCGATTGAAGGCTGCCCCATATGTGGTCAATCTGTTGTCTCCCCACGACGACACTTTTGCAGCTTCCCTGAGGGATAAATTGCTTTGGGGAAGGCGATAAACATTAAAGGCGGCTGATCCGGATTGGGATCAGCCGCCTTTAGTTATGTGTGGGTTGTAAGGTAATCGGGATTATTTGATGACAACTTTTGATGTGCGGATGGTGCCGTCTGAAAGTTTAGATACTTTCACGAAGATTCCGCCTTGTGGAGCAGCTACACGAGCACCGGAGAGATTATAGTATTCTGAAGAGACTTCAGCTACTCCTGATTCGAGTGCTTTCACAGCTGAACCTTCGCCATCGATCACCTTAGCCTTATTTGAGTTGAGGATTGTGCCGTTGGGATTGATGATGAAAGCGGCTACATAGAGCTTATCTTTATCTTGAATTACGCTATTGTCAGCAATGTCAAAAGAGAATTCCGTCGTATAGGGAGTGTTGTAGGCAATCACGGAAGGAACGGAACCGTCCACGCCTTTCATACCTGTGACATCAACCACAACATCGTTGAATACAAGACCGGGGACTTTTGACGGCCATGTGGTCAGCACTTCAAGCTCAGTGCCAATATAATCACTTGCGTATTGTTTAAAATAATTCGACTGAAGCCAGCTACCGCCTTCACCGGAAAGACCATTGTTGATAAGAAGATAACCAATCTTATATCCGGCATTTTCTTTATTCTCAAAGAATGTGGAAGTGGCACTTACCGAAATAGCAGTCTTCTCAGCATTGCTCCATTCTGCAGTCACTTCAATCCCGGCAGGAACCATAGTCTCCATTGAAGCGGCTACCTCATCTTTCATACCAAAACCATCGTTTGCATTTCCATAGTATGGATCTTCAGTGCCTTTGCGGTTTAGAGTAGACGATGGGAACCCTGACACATTAACCGGATACTCATCCGTCACGGTCATTGGGTCGCCGTCATGATAAGCAGCAAGCACTATATTATCGCCGTATAGCTTGTTAAGGGTCTCAAGGGCGTAGTAACCACGAGTACACCAGCCACACCATGTTCCGGTGAATTCCTCAAGCATCGGGCGATGAACCGGAATAAAGGGCATCACATTTACCTGGGTAGAGGCAGAGGCGGCAGCATTGACATTTTCACCACCATTGACAGTGGTAATCTTTAGATCAAGAGTATATTCCCCAAGTTCAGCCACCCCAGCGATCGGAAGCACCACAACAGAAGGATTAACGAAGTCGGGCTGAATAGGAGTATCCAGGTCAAGAGTGCTTTCAAAGTCCTTTCCTCCTATTGAGTAGCTATAACCTATCTTCGAGACAGGAGCACCACCGATATTGGCAACAGTTGCCTTGACGGTAAAATCCTCGTTAATTGCAGTGTATGTGACGGGAATATTCTTGATTCCAAGACTATATTCGGCAAATTCACCTTCCAAAGTGACATAGATCATAGCGGCTCCGCCGAGTTTTTCATTGTAGGGCATCCACTTGAGGAAATCCTTTGAAGCGCGAAGATAAAGAGACTCGGGATTGTCGGAAGGAGAGAGAAGAAGCGGATACATCTGCTTATTGGTCAGTATCTCACCTTTGGGGACAGAGGGGACAGTGAGGCTATAGCCAACATAGATACCTTCTTCAGTGAGCACATACGGAGTATCCAAAACGGCAGATAGCTGACCAAATGAGCCTTCTGCACCGGGAAGAGAGATAGTCTCTACAGTAGTCTCAGCTGAATAAGTGTCAGGCACATTCACCTTCACGCCATCGATCTTTTCAAGGGTAAGTTCCTTAGAAAGCCACACGGAAGTGGATTCTATACCTTCATTGGCATTGATCTCTGCACGGATTGCAGTAATCTTCTTTCCGACGAGTGCTGGATCGCTGATACGAATAGCTACATCATAGATTTCAGACTTTCCTTTACCCCAAATTCCGAATTCATCGCCGGCATACGTATAAGTCACAGTGTTTTCGGCTGCGGCAAGAGATAATATAGCCGAACTGAGGAGACAAGATGATATGAGTTTCTTCAACATAATATTTTATATCTTAAAGTGAGGGCAAAGACATCAGCCGTAGCGACCCATGTCTTTGCCTTCTTATTAGACTTGATTATTAGCGAGCAGCCTTCTTGAATGTAGCTACTGTACCGTCTTCAAAAGTGACACGCTTCACGAAGATACCTGCAGCCGGCTCAGCGACCTGACGGCCAGAGAGATCATAATATTTCACATCGGTTATCTTCTTGCCAGCGTTGATGGCTGCAACTGCACTTGGATCGTTTCCTTCTTCGAGATCAATAGTTACGATCTCGCTGCGGGTTTCCTCTCCATTATAGCGATATACGCTTTGAACTCCAAGAGTAGTGATTCCTTCGACGAAGAAGTCTACTTCGCGGGCAATATTGCTATCCCAACCCCAGCAGATCCAGTATTCATTGAGCGACCAAGGAATCTCTTCAAGAGTTTCGGGAATTTCATATTCATCAGCATCCAATGTCCACTCCTCACCATCTACATATACTACGTAGTAAAGGTCGTCAGTAAGAAGATAATCCCCTTCTGTAGAAACCGCCGGCACATTGAAGAAGAACTGCAAATAACCCTCTTCAGCCAAATAATCGGCAAATTCAAGACCGGTCGGATTTTCAGGAGTGCCGTCGAAGGAGTATTGATGTTCAAAAGTAATATTCGATAAAGACTCAAGAGGATCAGCTCTCTTATTTGAAACATTTATCAGCAATACGACTTCAGGATCTTTAGCCACCATAGTCTCTTCCTCAAAGTCCCATACTAATTCATACATATAATCGTCGGGCAACAATTCATAGTCTTCATTACCGTATTCATCTTCTACCAACTTAGCACATTTCGTGTACATATAATAAGATGAATATACACCAAGATACTGATTCTGAGCTATAGAAAGAGTCGCAGTATAATCTTCTCCATATTCTACAGAAGCCTTTATCCATGCCTCAGGCATAAGTGAGCTCACGCCCTGCAGATATACTTCGTCACCACCCTGAGCAAAGTTTACAAACTGAGCATATCCATCTTGAGGTATTAGCCAGAAGTTTTTAGACACCTCAAAATCTGAAGGCACAGTCACGACCTCATCATTGAAAGGAGCGATAGTGAGATCCCAAACTCCATAGCCAGACCAAGAATCATCATATGAATATCCTAAAGCAAGAATCTTCTCTTCGCTGAGACCCTCGGATGTCAATGTACCGTCTTCAGCAACGCTGAAAGTGATTGAAGAGTCATCGGAAAGGAAATACCATGATCCTTCTTCAGTATCCAACATATCGTATATAGCAAGATTCCAACCGAAATCATTTTCTGCATTCCAAACAAGAGTCTGCGGAAGATCGACTACGACTTTATCGCCATCCTTTACACCCTTCACGTATGAATCAGTCTGTCCTATTGGCAAAATATTATAGATGTACACCTCATTATTATCGCCATAAACTACATGAGATGAAGAAATCTCATTTTCATAATAGTAGAGCGAACCAAAAAATACCATGTATCCACTACCTGATATAGACACATTCTGGAGCTCACCTTCGACTGAAGTGATTACATCCTCAGGCGTACCGACCTTTGCGGGAGCCTTTTTCATAGAGGGCCTGTTGAAATAACGGAGAGAGCCCGGACCTTTCAGATCAGTGCATCTTTCATTTGCAACATGAACAGGACCTTTCGGAAGTTGAGGAGTAGCTGCCATACCTGAAAGGGCTATACAGGCAGCTCCGAGTGCGAGTAAAGATTTTTTCATAAACATCTCTTTTTATAAGATTTTTTACTAATTCAATTACAAAATTATAAAAAATATCTTAAAAGAGCAAGTAATATTTCAATAAATTTTAAATATTATTAAATTAATAACAAAATGACACATTTTTACAAATAAACCCTATCGAGCTTCCTATTGACGCTTACAAAATTCAAGTCCTGAAATAGTGGCCGCAATGACCATGCCTCTCTGCCAGGTCATCGGGTGGAAGAGGAAGTAGAGCCAAAGAGCCAAGAGGCGAGGAATGGAGAGGAGCGGAGGACTGCGCTGACTACCAGGCAAAGCGATATGACTAAAGCGGAGATCACAAGACCGATCAAAAGCATGGCAAGAACATTATTACCCGGCCCGACGGATAGAAAACCTTTCATAAATGCAAGATTGGGTAGGAAGAAATAATGCAGATAATAGATATCGAGAGTGCGGCTGCCTACAAACGACATTACATTGCTCACAGCAGTACCTTTATCAAACCATTCGCGATAGCTACGGAAGGATATGAGTAGAGTCATCAGACCGGAGAAGCGCATAGCAGTCATTACGATGGCCCATTCTACAGAGTGGGGATGTCGGCAACCGTAAAACAAGACAAGGCAAAAGAATCCTACTATCATGAGAGCTTTGAAATATTGATTGTCGACTAATTTCCACGTAAAAGTCTCAAAACGACGAGCAAAAATACCCAACATAAAGTAGAGCCAATATGTGAGTGTATGCCATGTCTGCAGACCGACTACCCATCGAGGAAGCTTCATGCCATCTGTGAAATAGTAGAAGAGAAACGGGGCGACCACCGAAAGGGCAAGGAGAACATAGAGGGGAATGTTGCTACGTGTCTTTCTGACCAGCAAAGCCGTTGCCAGATATAGAGTGAACATTTCGAAGAGGGAGATAGTAAACCAATAAGGATTGGATGTCCAAATGAAATGGAATTTCCATCCCCGCATGCACGCACCATATATAAAGCAGAAGACAGAGAGGCCTACTATCTGGGCCTGGAATTTCTTGGTCATAACGCGACGGACAGTGGGCCAATCCCATTTCTCAGCCATACGGAATGCGAAGAAACCGCTTACAAAGAAAAACAATGGCATGCGAAACATCGTCATCATATAGTAGACACCGGCGAAGGACTCATTGGCGATCGGCATCTTGACGTATTCATTGGTGACATGGCTGAAGACGACAAGGAGAATGGCGAGCCCCCGCATTGCATCAATGTATCTTAGGCGTTTGGGGTTTAGTTTATTGCTCATATGGTTGTGAGGTTGTGGAGTTGTGAGGTTGTGGAGTTGTGAGGTTGTGGAGTTGTGGAGTTGTGGGGTTGTGAGGATTGAGGGGGAAGGGACGACAAATTGAAGGAGAGGGAAGCAGGATGCAAAGTTAATATATTTTTTTGATATGGGAAATTTTTTGTAATTTTGCGGAATGAAACAAGAGCAAGCTTTCATTGATAAGGAAAAGTTAAGGCTGACAGGACTTGTGGCCTTAGTCTTTGGCATGATGGTCGGGAGCGGTATCTTCAACATTCCCCAGAATATGGCGGCGGGAGCCGGTATTGGGGCCGTGATGATCGGGTGGTGTATCACAGCTACTGGGATGCTGATGCTGGTGTCGACATTCAAGTTGCTGAGCGACCGTCATCCGGAACTCAACGAAGGGATATACCTCTATGCAGAGAAAGGATTCGGTAGAGTCACGGGGTTCAATATAGCGTGGGGCTACTGGCTCTGCGCCTGCTTCGCCAATGTGGCCTACGCGGTAATGCTAAACGACACCTTTGGAGCCTTCTTCCCTACCCTCCTCAACCACGGTGTGCCTACAATTATCTTCTGTTCGGCACTGATATGGGTGATGTATTTCCTTATCTGCTCCGGAATGCGGACCTCTTCTATAATCGCCACCTGCGCAGCGACCTTGAAACTAAGCGTCATTGCTCTTATCATTATTCTTCTGGCCCTTAACATCAAGTATGAGACATTGACGGCCGATATATGGTGTGTCGGTTCAGACATAGGGGGAATTATCAGCCAGGTCAAGAGCACGATGCTTGTCACGCTCTGGTGCTTCATCGGCATCGAAGGGGCAGTCGTAATGTCGGGTCGGGCGCGATGCCAAAGTGATGTAGGGAAAGCAGGAGTGCTTGGATTTCTTGCAGCATGGATATTATATGTGCTTGTATCTGTCTTCTGCTTTGGCATCATGTCGCGTGCTGAGCTTGCAGGCCTTGAGGATCCGTCGGTGGCATATGCACTGCGGAGCATCTGCGGCGAATGGGCCTACTGGCTTGTGATCATTGCTGTCATCATCTCGATCAGCGGCGGCTGGTTTGCCTGGACAATAGTGACTGCGGAGCAACCTTATTCTGCAGCGCATCACGGTATATTTCCTAAGTGGCTTCTGAAAAGCGACGGAAGCGATTCGCTACAGCGATCACTATTGGCGTCAAGCGTCATCATGCAGTGCTTTCTATTCCTTGTTGTGATGGCAGAAGACGTCTACCTGTATGCGCTCAATATTACGGGATTAATGGTGCTTCCAGCTTATCTTTTCAGTGGACTATTCTTAGTGAAGATAGCGCGGAGCGATTACAAAAGCGGTCTGCTGAGCCAACATGCCAAGCGAGGATATGCCTATGCCCTGACTATAGGGATATGCTGCACAATTTTCTGTATCTGGATGCTTTATGCGGCCGGGATCGGACTGCTGTTGCAGGCAGTGGCATTTTATTTGATTGGGATACCTTTGTATCGGAGGAGGTGTTGAGTTGTTTGGTTTGGTTGTTGGGGTTGGCGGCGCAATACTTTTTTAAAGGATAGAGTCCGTGAAGGAAGAAAAAGTGTTAAAAAACATATTTTTTAAGGGTAAAAGTATATTTTTTTTGAAAAAGTCTTTGTAATTTCAAAAATAAGTATTAACTTTGCACCGTTTTTGAAAGCAAAACATGTTTTATTATTTTAAATTTATAAGGAAATGAAGAAAATCGTTCTCGCTCTCGCTGTTGTTTTCAGCGTAGCACTCGTATCTTGCGGCAACAAGCAGGCCGCTGCTGAGGATACTGCAGCTGCAGTAGTAGAAGAAGCTGTTGAAGTAGCTGTTGACTCTGTAAACGATTCAACTGACTCCGTAACAGTTGCTGCTGCTGAAGTAGTAGAAGCTCCCGCCGCTGAGTAATCAACGCAGAAGCAGAGTACGTATCTCAATAGATGAGACACGTCGAAAAGACAATCGGTGCA
>CAYSMP010000050.1:0-21596 GCA_964432215.1 uncultured Sangeribacter sp. | reverse complement strand
CTATTCTCCGGCGCCTCCTCAAGAGGCGAACCCGCAATGTCATGGTGCGCGCTGCAACTGACGGCCTTGGATTGTGCGCGAAAGGGCACAACATGGGCTGCCAGAGCATCTCTGCGGTTGTGAAAAAATTACGGGATACTAATCCACACTACATTTCCGCGTCGCCGGGCGGGGCGACACCGCAAGATCTATTGCTGTTGCTGACCGAATGTAGTTGCTTCATAGTTGAAAATGAAACTAATATGTAAGAATATGGAAAAGCGCCATGAGGGGCTTTTTCCCATCATGGCGCAAATATAATACATTTTTCGATTAAATGCAAGAAAAATTGAAAATATCGTTCTCTTATTTTTTATATAAAAGAAATTAAAAGGAGGTGCTATTGATGAGGTGGAGAGGGAAAAGGTAGAGTTAGCCACTAAAAAATGGTTGGAATAAGAGAACCCTTAAAAAGATAGGATTTCCAATTGCTTTTTAAAGAATTTATTTCACAAATAGCGTCGATAATTATATATAGCATACAAAGGTATGATATTGATAACGAACTTTTCGGTTTTATTTTCTTGAATATTGTCTATCTCAATTTTACCAAAATTCTCGAGCGACGTCCTAATTGCAGTATGTATAGATTTGCTCTGCATAAACATCCGCAAACTTTTCATTTTCCCGCTTATGCCCGACTTGACCTCTATTGGAAGCACAGACATATTGAAAGCAGCTATATAATCTACTTCTGCCGATGCTCCTCGGCTTAAGTTTTCCCAGTAAAATAGACTTTCGGGCATTCTGGTATTCCCATTTTTTATAAACTCCAGACCGGCAAACATCTCAGCGAGTGCACCTTTATTGACAAGATCCGTAGGCGAAGACGTAAGTATGAAACTTGACTCATTCGAGAGAATCCCCATATCCAACGCCTGAATACGAAGCATCAATCCTGTATCAAGAAATATGTATTTCTTAAACTTCGGATTTGCTTCTGCTCCTAAAGGCAAACCATTGGCTGATGTCATCTTCACTTCATGAATCAGGCCAGCTCGACATAGCATTTGCAAAGCATCCTTTACATCCTGTAGTTTGTAAGATTCCATAGCTTTGCTATAGATAAATTTTGCACCATTCTGAGCTATTACGCTCTGCAGGACAGTACGTAGTAACTCCGGATTTACTTTCTCTGAATACTTTGCAAAATCGTCAAAGTATGTTTGCTGGATATCTTCTTGTATTTCTGAGCATTTCAAATAACTACGGTCTTCAAGCCAGACAGCCACACTTGCAGGCATTCCACCTACCAATAAGAAAGTTCGCAATGCTTCCACAAGGTTATTATGCAATGCCTCAAATATAGGACTTGCAACATTTGCCTTTTCTATAGCTGCGACCCAACTTACCTTATCCATAGCCAACAAGAATTCCTTAAACGACAATGGATACATAAACAGAGACGTGATACGTCCTACTCCGAAAGATGATAAATTAGCCAGTGCAAACTCCAGCAAAGAACCAGCAGCTACGACGTGAAGCTCGGGAAAATCTTCCTTGAAGTATCTGAGCATTCTAATAGCATCCGGAGAAACTTGAATCTCATCTATAAAAAGTAGTGTTTCTCCGGGACTAATCGGAACACCAGTCAATATTGCGAGTCTTTCAGCTATTTCATGTACATCTGATACTGTCTCAAATATAGGTATAGCATCGGGACGCTTCTCGAGATTGATCTCAAGGAAATATTTAAATGACTTACCTAAGTTTCTTACAGACGAAGATTTACCAACCTGTCTGGCGCCACGAAGCAATAATGGCTTCCGACGCTTATCATCTTTCCACTCAAGCAGGAATTTATCTATATTGCGGGGTATGTAGTTCATGAATGCAAAGATAATACTTTTTCTCCTAATTATCAAAGAATTTAAGTATATTTTTGAAAAAAGTCAGAGGAATAATGTGCTTATTTTTGAAAAAAGTCAGAGGAATAATGTGGCTATTTTCAAAAAAAGTCAGAGGAACTGGTATTTTTTGACTCTGCATTAAATGGAGGATAACAGAAGCGGCTAAGCTTCGCTGGCCTTTAGCCTATGCACTTTCATATTAAGTGAAGACGAACCTAAGGAAATAAAGGCGTAAAAGAGTGAAGCAGCTACCCCTGTGTCATTCGGTAAATTCTATTATGGTGCCGGTTGCTATGGCCTTTGTCTGGGTGTAGATAAATATGAATTTGTTTTTATAGCATACGTTCGTATTGATGATTGCCTGAGAGTCTTTGAGGTTGGCATTCTTGTACATAGAAGACATAGCAGACTGTCCGAGCGATTTCTTCGACATGCCTCCGATACCGAACCAATAGTTCTGTTCCGACTCTCCGCTGACATTCCCTAGCACGCGGAAGTTCTTCTTTGCCAATATCACTTCGGTCTGTGTGACATTATTGTTGGATGTTGCTTCGCGGGATAAGGCACAGCCGGTGCAGAGGAATGCGAGTGCCGCAAGACTTGCGATCAGTGATTTCTTCATATCGTATTGTGTTTGAATGTTGATAGTATATTTGATGTGTCTTTTCTATATTAGACGCAGTAAAACTTAAAAAGTCCTATTGGAATACATAAAATATACAATGAAGCATGCCGTTTCCGGCATGCTTCATTGTTGGTTGGGAATTGGGATTATTTGATGGTGATTTTTTTGGAGATGGAGCCTTGGCGAAGGATGTAGATACCTTTGTTAAGGGTTAAGGGTGAAGAGTCAAGGGTTAAGGAGGGGCTTGGCATCGAGCCTAAGAAGCGGCCGGCGGGGTCGTAGACGTCGCAGGGGCGTGATGGGTCGATGTCTGCATTGATCTCATCTACTGCCAGCGGCTCTGTACCGAGAATTGGGGTTACTATTACCGCAGATGCCTGGGGCATCGGGATCGAAAGGGTTTCCGTCGGATATACGTCAGTGGTGGTCTGTCCTCCTGAAGTGACGGTCACTTTCCATCCGTTGACGTATAGACCATCGGTATCTGATACAGAGCTGACAGTCAAAGTACGCTCCGGGAAGTACTTGCCATTGAATTCCTTTGCTTTGAGTGAGATACCGTTGACGATAAGGGTACGGTCATCGGAGTCTCCCTTGCCGATTGTCAGCGAAACGGGATTTTTAAGTCCAAAGAAGGTAGCCAAGTGATTGTAGAAGAAAGTATGACGCTGGCGAGTCCATTTACGTGCATTTTCAACTTCAACGTCGTGGTTTAACCACCAGGGACCATACTTCTCATGATGGAATTTGAATTCTACCTGTATAGCATCATTTCGTGCGTCGATACGGCTGATGATCTCTTCGGGACGCAGGAAATCGCCCAAGTATACGGAACAGCGGTCGATAAACATATCCTTGAATTCCGGAGTGTCGAGGAGGCGACGGAAGAGGCGGGTGTGTTCCCATTTGTTTGCCCAGTCGTTGCGGTTGTTGTCGTATCCCTGGGTGGTAATCCAGTTGAGGGTCGGATAGTTGCTGCGTTCGCCATAAAGCCCCATACCGAAGTCTGTGTCCTTCGCTACCCAACGCCAGCGACCGCCATCGGCTATCGGACGCCACATGACGATGTTGTTGCCAGGGAAATCCTTATTGTCGAAGAAGGTGCCCATGATCATAAGGTTGCAGAATTCACCGGTGTCCATAAGTGCGTCGAATTCATCGAAAGAATGTCCTTTCTCCTCGTAAAATTCTTTGAAAGCGTTAAAGTTGTCCCAGCTGCCCTCCTTTAACTCGACCCAGTTTTCAAACATGTCGATGTCTTCGAGACCATCGTAGTAGGAATAGACATAGTCCTCGTTGCTTCTTGGCCGGATATTGAGAATTCCTTTGTATTCACCGTTGATGTAGAAGATCACAGGGCGTGAAGGTTGCCAGTCGAGATCGCAATTCATTCCCATGCTCTGCTGTATGATGGCATCGCGCATATACATATAGTCGAAATCATTTCCGCAGTTACGCAATTCAAAAGATTTAAATTCATCGATTCCCGGGGTCTGGTCGGGGAAAAACTCATAGTTGAAACGTTTTTCACCGAAGCGTTTGTTGGCATATACGGCCAATGATTTCAGAGCATTGCCGCGGGTAGCGCCACCTTTGACACGGGTCTCACAAAGTTGGTTGATGGAGCTTTCCATATCGGAAGACTCAAAATACTCTATATTGACGGGGCGACGCCAGTCATATTCGTAGTTGGGGGTATGGTTTGTGTAGTTGCCCTGTACATAAATGCCAAGTTTGTTGTCGTAGAAATAATCTTTGTTTGTCACTATAGATACTACGGGCAGAGTCACTTCTCTCGGATGCTTGATGTAGGAATGAGTCGTGGAGCGAGGCGAAAGGTATCCTTCGCAGAAAAGTTTTGCACGTATAGGCTTGGTAGCCTGTATCTTAATAGGATTAGAGTATTTGAAACTCTTCTCTGTAGGCTCTTTCCCGTCGATTGTATATCTGATTACGGTCCCTTCCGGTGCATCTTCGGGTAAAGAGAGAGTCAATGAGAAAGTCTCGGTAAAGATCTTGCCCGGAATGTCGAAAATCGGCTCTCCAAGTATATCCTTGCAAATCGTTCCACAGTTGGCGGCTCCAGGGGTGGGCACAGCCTGATATCCCCATTTGTCGGAGTTGTCTGTCTCGCGGCCATAGGCAATATTAGGAGCGGGCTGTTTCTTCAGCCCCTCGAGATGATCTACTATTTCATCGTTCTTGAAGAGGTAAACAGCCCCGTCTTTGCCGGATTCGAGGCGGAAGTCGGTATGTAGTCCCTGTTCTGCTTTGTCGCAGTATATCACCATATATTTACCTGCCGGGATAGAACCGGCGGGGAGCTGGTAGGCTTTTTTGGCTTTGTCCTTTGTGCCGAGTTTGTAGTCAGCAAGTAGTTCAGTGTCAGGCCCGGGGTTGTATAGTTCCACCCAGGAGTCGGGAAATTCGTTTAAATCGTCCATGATGCAGTCAATGTTTGACTGCATGATTTCATTTATTACCAGATGGGCCGATGCGGTGGCAGCTCCGGCCATGAGGGTCACTAAGAATAGAATTGAATGGTAAATCTTTTGCATAATCCTGATATTGAGATAATTTTTACAAAGGTAATGAAAAAATATTAAATATAAAAATTTTAGGCTTGGGTCTTGAGTCTTTAGTCTTTAGTCTTGAGTCTTCAGTCTTCAGTCTTCAGTCTTTAGTCTTGAGTTGAAGTGGATGGGGCGTCAGGCTGGGAAGCCTGCCCTCCATAGAGGGGTGAAAATCGGTGAGAAAGGGGGGATTTTCTATCGTGGCGGTAATTATAATGAATTTTGCGCCTGTGGTTTTGATGATTATTGCAAAATTTGCATCCGAAAAAGGAAGCGAAAATAAAAATAACATCAAATAACTATTTCTTAACTATGTGTAAAATCTTCAACAAAGTGTTTCTCCTTGGGCTTGTGACGCTATGCGCATGCAGCCAGAGTCATGAAGAACCCCAACCACCGGAAGGGGGAGAAACCCAGACCGTCAGTATCTCCATGACCCGCGGAGTGCAGGATGATTTCATTGCGGCCGGCGTAGAAAACTACACCATCTACATCTACCGCAACACCAAAGCAGATAAGTCTCTCTTCAGCGAGCAGCAAGTAAGTGCCACTCAGACCACCGTTACAATCAACTTCTCATTGGGCGACAATTTCAAGATCTTTGCAGTTGCCAATGCAGCTTCTGTGACAGGTAAAGAGGATTTTGAGACTATGGAGCTCCATCTTAATCCCGAGTCGAATTCTCAAGTATGGATGACTGAAGTCACTTCATTTACATCCGATAAGTCTGTCACAAGTTTGGAGATGTCGATGCAGCGCCTCGTAGCGCGGGTGGAGTTCGCACCCGCAGAGAGCGAGCAGGAACTTTCAGAGCAGACTCTTTTCGACACACTCAACCTGAATTTCTCCAACACTGCTGACACATATAAGGTATGTGACGGATCAGTGACCACCAAGAATCAGGAGTTGGTAGTAAATAGCACTACCGGCTACAAAGGAGGCTTCTACACCTTCACTACAGTGTCTGCCGGAAACGACTCAATGCTTGAGATCACTTATCTCAAGGGAGGGTCTGTAGTCAACAAATCAGCCGGTGCACTTGAGACAGGAGTAAAATTTGCCGCCAACAACCGCTACAATATGTCGGTACCCGTATTGGCAAACGACTATGTAGAGACACCTTGGACCCGATCAGGAAACTCTGCAAATCAATTTTTCACAATCGACGTAACATCACTATAACCCGACAGTCATGAAAAAATTACTCAAGATAACCCTTGCGGGCGCACTGGCTGTCGCAGCCTTGGCGTCGTGCTCACATGATGAGGTCTACAAGACCCAGGTCATAAGGGATTTCACGATGACCCTTGATGGCGAACCGTGGAATATCTACTATAATACCAAAAACATGCCTCTCTTCATTTACTATGAAGATGGATCGTTTTTTGCAAACTACTCTACCAGCTACCGCTTCTCGCTGGAAGATGGCTCTTACCGAATATTTGCTACCAACGAATCAGACAATATTACCCCTCCCACCAATCTTGACGATCAGATCATCAACCAGGATCCGGAAGGAAAGCTGACATTTGCCATCTCTGACCCGGTGGTCTACAAAGCCGGCGACCCGCTCAAGCTTGCACTGAAGACCCGCACGGGCAAACTGCGTCTACGCTCTATGGACGTAAAGCCAGACAAAAGTTATTCCTTCGTCAGAGCTACGGTTACAACTCCAATCAGCTCCTACAGCGTAGCCAAGGGTGCGCCTATTGTTGGGGAATTGACTTCCTACCAGTATGCAAAAGAGGCATCCGGCGGTATCGGCTATAGCCAAGAAGTCAATCTCATTGGAAGCGAGACAGAAAAGGTGAAAGTCACCATAGAATATCTTGATGCAGACTCTACGGTGCTTAATAAAAGAGAATTTGATGAGGCATTCTCAGTGCTTCCCAACCAGCAGACCGATGTAGAGTTTATGCTCAACGATGCAGATGCACCAGTAATAGTAGACTATAAAGTCACTATTGGCCAGCTCAACTGGAAAGAAAACGATATCTTCCCGAGTGTGAAGCTTGACGTGCCTGAAGGATACAGATATGTTGAACCTTCCGAGAATCTCGGTGACGTCTTCAAGGAGATGATGGCCGACGCAAGCATCGACAAAATACAGATCTTCCTTAAGGCCAGCACTGCCTACACGATAGCCGACAAGGTGATGGAAGGTTGCACCAAGCCATTCATCATCAAGGGTCAAGTCCCGGGCTACGGACAGGATAAAGCATCTGTCGCATTCCACAACATCAGTATGAACGGCAACATTGACTTCATGCGCTTTGAGAATGTAGAGCTTAAGCCTGCTAAAGACCGTATTTTCAATCTCCGTACTGAGGAATTCCATGTAGGAGAGATTGCATTCGACAACTGCATCATCAACAACTGGAGCGGTACAATCTGGACATCCAACGTATCAAAAGACAATGTACAGGTCGTAGACCACGTCAAGATGAACGGTTGCCGCCTCACCAACCTCACTACTTCCAATCCTCTTTGGAACGTTTCTACCCGCAAGGTCGCTCCCATCAATAACTGGGAATTTACCAACACCCTCTTCCATGGAAGAAACTTTGGTACGAAGACAGCCATTCTCGGCGGTCTGTCGAAGACCCCAGGAAACGTCTCAGTACTCGTAGAAGGATGTACCTTCGTTGACACCCGCGGTGTAGACTGCATCTACTTCGACATCGACGGCGCAGCGGCATCTTCGACAACCATCACTGTACGCAATAATACAGCAGCCGGTGTCAAGAGCGGCGTAGGCACATGGTTCAAGATCGGAGCATCCGCTACTGTCAATTCTTCCGACAACACAAGAGCCAAGGGCTATGAAATGAAGTCATGGGGCGTGGATACTCCTTCTGAAGGATCCTTGACCTACGAAGAAATCCTCTCACAACTCAACTTGTAATCTAAATCTTCATGAAACCGATAAAAACTTTATTAACCGTCATCCTGATGCTTGCCGCTGTCTTTACAGCGGCGGCTCAGGGCACCGCGACCATCACAGGCACAGTGCTTGACAAAGAGGGAGGCGTCATTGGCGCTACCGTAACAGTGAAAAATACCAAGATAGGCACTGCTACCGACATGGATGGCAACTTTACCTTGAATGGAGTTGATGCCAATAATGGAGTCCTTATAGTATCCTATGTGGGATATAAGACTCAGGAAGTGCCCTTGAAGGGGAGGACAGAGGGTATTGAGGTCACGATGACTGAAGACTCCAATATGCTCGATGAAATGGTCGTGATCGGCTATGGCGTCCAGAAAAGAGGTAACTTGACCGGTGCAATGTCGTCGGTAGAAGCAAAAGCTATTGAGCGTCTGCCGGTGACCAATGTCGGCGAGGCCATCGTAGGGCGTATGCCCGGCGTGCAGGTAACTACCCCTGACGGCTCTCCGGACGCAGAAGTAAGCGTGAGAATCCGAGGTGGCGGCTCCATCACACAGAGCAATGAACCTCTTGTGCTTATCGACGGCTTTGAAGGTTCGCTCAACGACGTGCCTGCTACCGACGTAGACAATATCCAGGTGCTCAAGGATGCAGCTTCAACTGCAATCTACGGTGCCCGAGGTGCCAACGGCGTAGTGCTCGTCACTACAAAGCATCCCAGCCAGGGGCGAGCAGTAGTCAATGTCAATGCGTATGTGCAGACCAAGGAGCTCTCCAACAAGATCGACGTGCTTGATCCATATGATTTCATCCGCACTAACTATGAGCGTATCGGACCGAAGGGCGCGGGTTCACGTACCAGCTTCGCAAATTACTTCGGGCAACCTTATGAGTGGTATATCTATCAAGGCTATAAGGGCAATGATTGGCAGGACCGAATCTTCGGTACCCATCCCGTCAGCTGGGCTACAGATGCATCAATCACAGGGGGCAACGACATGGCAAAATACAAACTCAGTTTCATGCATCAGGACCAGCCTTCTGTGATGCCTGACAACGGTCTGACCCAGAACAACCTCAATGCCAACCTGAATCTCAAGCTCTTCAGCTTCCTCAGTACTGAATTCCGTCTGCGCTATCTAAACAAAACCCTCACGGGACGTGGCACAGAAGGCGTAGGCCTCCTCGCATCGCTTCAGGAGCAGCCTACCAACGGCCTGCAGGATTTCACAACAGCTCCCGAAAACAATGAGCTTGTCGATGAGGAAACTCTTGTGGATTTCTACCACTATGACCCGTTGGAAAACAACCGCCGCTACTACCGCAACCGCTATTCATGGATGCTCAATACGGGGGGCTCACTGATGTGGACCATCATGAAAGGCCTTACACTGCGCAATGAATTCGTATGGGAGAAATTCTATCAGGACGACCGCCAGTTTAACGGCGCCAACTCCAACAGCACCTCCAAGACTTACGGCCCGAACCTCACTGAGCAGGAAGACCACCGCACAAAGTGGCAGATCACCAATACGCTCAACTACAACTTCGACATCAACGAAGACAATGAGTTCCAGATCATGCTCGGCCAGGAGATGAAGCACCAGAGCACTCACTACACCAAAGTCTCTCTTGCACACTTCCCTGAAAACATCTCAGCCGAGAAGGCTTTCGACAACTACGCCCTCGGAACTCCGCTCAACAATCCTACTTCTGGAACTCCCTCTGCAGTAAGAATCTCTTCATTCTTCGGACGTGTCAACTATAGCTTTGCCGACCGCTACCTCGCTACTGTCACCCTGCGTGCCGACGGCAGCTCCAAGTTCTCGCGTGGCAACCGCTGGGGTTTCTTCCCTGCTGCTGCTGTGGCGTGGAGAATGTCGAATGAGAAGTTCCTCCAGGACGTCACATGGCTCTCCAACCTCAAGCTCCGTCTCTCTTACGGACATGCCGGCAACGACCGAATCGACTCCGACCTCTACCTCAAGCTCTACAAGCTTGGCGACACTTCCAAGTCTCCGGGCTGGGGCGAGCAGCAGAGCTACTTCTACGATTTCAACCTCAAGTATCCTATCAACCCGAAAGTGAAGTGGGAGACAACCATAACCCGCAACATCGGTCTTGACTTCGGTTTCTTCAATGAGCGCCTCAACGGTACTCTCGAGTTCTACTGGAACACTACCAAAGACCTTCTTCTCGCTACCCAGATTCCTGGCGACACAGGCTTCACCAACATGATGACCAACATCGGCCAGACCTCCAACAAGGGTGTGGAACTCAACTTGAACGCCTACATCATCGAGCGTCGAGACTTCACCTTAGGGTTAAACTTCAACATCGGCTTCAACAAGGGCAAGATCGACAAACTTGCGGGCAATGAACAGTCGTTCTATGCCAATGCGGGCAACGTTGACGTCAACTCAGACGTGTACTGGTACAACGTAGGTCAGACAATGGGCACCATCATGGGATATATCAACGATGGCTTCTACCGCGTGGAAGACTTCACCTACGACGAAGTGGCACGTGTATATAATTTGAAACCAGGCATCGTCGACTGTTCGCTTCTTGCGGGCAACCTCGGCCCCGGCTCACCGAAATTCAAGAAATTAAAAGATGATCCCAACGATCCGAACCGTTACCTCTTGACTGCAGACGACCGCACAATCATAGGCAAGACCACTCCGAAGACATCGGGCGGTTTCGGAGTCAACGCCACTTGGAAAGGATTCGACTTCAATGCCTTCTTCAACTTCATGCTTGACTTCGATGTGATCAACCTCAACAAGATCAACCTTGCCATGGCATCGGGCAACGCAAGCCTCTACCGCAACTTCTCGAAGGAATTCTCCAACATGTATTACCGTTTTGACGAAATGGGCAACGACATGTTCCAATATCCGGAGAGATGGGCAGAGATGAGCAAAGACGCTACTATCTGGAATCCTGCCAACATCACCAAGAGCTATATCTCCACATATGGCGTTGAAGATGGCTCCTTCATGCGACTCCAGACCCTGACCTTGGGCTACTCTCTTCCCAAATCAGTGCTGAAAGTACTCGGCATGTCGAAATTCAGAATCTATGCTACAGGCTACAACCTCTTCACCATCACCAAATATAGCGGATATGATCCGGAGGTGAACATCGGCCAGGGCTTGACTCCCAATATCGACTACAACCTCTATCCGCGCAGCCGCACATATACATTCGGCATGCAGCTATCGTTTTAATCCTCAAAAACAACCTATCAGATGAAAAATCGATTTATCAACAATATATCTGTGGCAGTGCTTCTCGCAAGCACCGGGCTGACATTCGCATCGTGCGATGATTATCTCGACACTAATCCGGACTCTTCCTTTACAGCAGATGAAATCTTCTCAGACCAGAAGGAGACCAAGGCTATGCTTGCCTCCATTTATTCCAAACTCACGAGTGGAAACCTTTATGGCAGCGCATTGCCATATACCTTCAAGACCAACACAGATGTAGAAATGAACGCCACCGGCAACCAGACTTCCACTTCGGGCAATGGCGACGATGTGAATTGCTTTGACGTGCGCTCACTGTGGGGTTCGCTCAGGAATACATGGAATGACGCCTATCAAGCCATCAACTATTGCAACGACTTTATAGAGAACATGGAGGGATCTCCTCTTTTCAGCCGTCAGGTCAGTGAAGAGGGTCCCACAGAAGCCCAGCAGATGTATGGCGAAGTGAAGTGTCTGCGTGCTCTGCTTTATTTGGATCTAATCCGCACGTGGGGCGACGTAGTCTACCGCACCAAGCCGACGGAAGCGTCCGAGACACTTTACAATGAAGGAGTGACAGACCGCAACGAAATCTATACCAACCTTATTGAGGACCTCCGTGAAGTGGAACACTACATGAAGTATGCCTCACAGATGGAAGAAGGAGTAGAAAGAGCATCTCGCGAATACTGCCAGGCACTCATCGGGCAGCTTGCACTCTATCGTGGCGGCTATGCCCTGCGTCCGGGCGGAACGACCGGCGTGATGGAGCGTGCGGCTGACTATCTTGACTACTATAAGATAGCAAAGGAATACTTTGGAAAAGTTATCTCTGAAGGTCGCCACAGTCTCAGCCATGAGAGCTTTGAAGAGATGTGGGTCAACGAATGCAACTGGACTGTTCTGAAAAATGGTGATGTGATTTTCGAGATTCCAATGCTAAAGGAATATTCCGGCACATTGGGCTACAACACAGGCGTGGCAATCGGCTACAATGAGGATCACCCTGCACACAATTTCGGATCTGCAAGAAACTATACAAACTTCTGCGGTCTCTATCCGTTTACCTTCGATACCCGCGACCTGCGACTTGACGTCACTTGCGTTCCTTACAGCTATGACGAAGACCTCAACCAGACATTGGCTCTTGGCAGCAGCTGTGTTTCGGGCTGGAATGTCGGCAAGTGGAATAAGATGAACATGAAGACAGTTATGACCGGCTCCGGCAGCAATACCGGTATCAACGCCATCCGTATGCGTTATGCCGATGTGCTTCTGATGTATGCTGAGGTAGAAAATGAGTTAAACGGACCCACTAACGAGGCCAAAGAGGCATTGAAGACCATACGCCGCCGTGCTTTTGCACCGGAACACCAAGGCGAGATGGTAGACGACTATGTAAGTGCTCTTACCGACAAGGAACTCTTCTTCCAGGCTATCATGGATGAGCGTGCATGGGAATTCGGCGGCGAAGGAGTACGCAAATACGACCTTGCACGCTGGAATAAATATGGAGAGACACTCATCCGCCTATACGAGACCTTTACAGACTGGGGTAAACGCGCTCAGGGTCAGGGAGATCCAGGAAATGTCCGGAGCGTGGTCTTCTATAGGGAAGTGCCTGATCCTGCCCATCCTTCGAGAATCGTCCTTGAATTCAAAGGTCTCAAGGAATACGGGGATGCTATTGGTGACCACCCTGCATCGGAAGGCTGGAAATATAATAAGACGTATGCCCAGAACTGGTGGGACCGCAATAAGGAGACTGATGAATGGGAAGTGCATAATGACGTTAAATGGAGCTTCCGAGGCTATGTCAACTACAACAACTACGGTTCAGTATCGGCAAGCGATCCAGTACGCTATCTTATGCCTTACCCGGTAGAGGTGATCACTTCACACCGCGGTTCTATCAAGCAGGAATACGGTTATCAGTAATTCACATTTCGCAAGCGAAATGTGAAGGTTATGGGGTTATAGGGTTATGGGGTTATGAAGACTCTTAAGTTAAAATTAAGGAACTTGAAAGAAGATGAAAATCAATATATTTAAAGTATTAGGAGCGGCAGCATTGGTGGCCATAATGGCCACCGGATGCTCCGACGATGAATACACGTCGAGAGGCGACCTCTTTCAGCCGCGTTTTGCCACAGATCCGGCAGTGACGGTGAAGAACAACAATGACATGGCATTGGTATGGTATGCAGTGAATGATGCCAAGTCGTATACAGTCCAGCTTTATGAGGACTATTACTATCAGAACCTTTTTATGGAACTTGATACAGAGGATCCCTTCGTAGTGATTGAAGACCTCCCGTATGCCAAGCGTTTCTATGTCAGGGTGAGAACCAATGCGCATGAAGAGGTGCATAGTTCGATGTGGGCTTTGACCGACTTCACGACAGAGGTCCGTCCTGACTATGCACAAATAGTGCAAGGCGTCAGCAAGTCAGAGATCAATGACAACGATGCTATGATACGTTGGGTAGTGGATATCACCAACCCTGCAGACTCCTTCAGCGTTGTGCCGAAGTTGAATCCGGATCTTCCTACTATCACCGGCTATATTCCTTCTGAGTCAAGGACGTCAGGCGAAATGAAGGTAGAAGGGTTGACTCCCTCTACACTCTACACTTTGAATTTATACGACACTTCTAAGTCTCGCCGCTATGACAAGCCTTACAATGAGGTGACTTTCCGCACTACAGGTCCAGCTGCGAAGGTAGTAGAGATAGGCATCACAGATGATTTTTCTGCTATCTTGCTTGCCAACAATGACGATCAGGAGATCCCTGAAGGGACACGCTATGAACTTGAAGCCGGAACCACCTACAATGTACAGACATTCCCGATCAAGAAAGGTTTCACCATTGCCGGCCCGACAGAGGGACAGCGTCCGATCATTGTGCTCAATGGAACATGGAATATCTTCACGGATGCTTATCTTAGCATACTCGGATTTGAGAATGTAGAGTTTAGAAATGCACTCGCCCAGCAGTATTTCCTGAATACGGGCAATCCGTATACAGCAGAAAATGTAAGCTTTACAAACTGCGTCTTCCGCAACATCTACCGAGGATTCTGGCGCCATCAGGCTTCCAACAAGAAGCATATTGAGTCGATTGAGATTGACAACTGTTGGTTTGACCAGTGCGGCTGGCAGAGCGGTACATATGGTACATTTGCATTCGGCTCATCAGGAAATGGAGAAATAGGGACCTACGACCAGATTGATGCCTTGACAGTCCGCAATACCACATTCAGCCGTGGAGGTTACAAGCAGGATGTATCATGGGGTTGGGGTAACCTGCTTAACCACAGCACCTGCTCATGTCCGATAAATCTTACAGTTGAGAATGTGACTTTCTATGACTTCTGCGTCAATTTGCGACTTATTGATATCACCAATACAGAAAAATCGAAAGTGACAATCCGTAACGTGGTTGTTGCATCCCCAATGGGTGAGTTGCTTACTACCGGTTCAGGTACAGTTACTTCTTTCAGCAACAATTATGTGACATCAGACTATAAGATGGGTGGGGCCAAGATCAAGGCAACTGAGCTCCCGATTTCGGCTGAAGACCTTTTCAAGGATCCGGACAATGGCGACTACACCATCAAGGATAAGAATTCCCTTATCTATTTGACCCAGGCCGGTGACCTCCGCTGGATACAGTAAGAAATACCATTCAAAAACACGATAACTGATTTGCAGCGGGGAGACCTATTCGGTCTTCCCGCTGATCTTATTGATTGGTGATTCCTTTGGATTTTGTCTGAAATAGTGGGATTATTCCTTTGGATTTTGTCGGATTTTTGGGGATTATTCCTTTGGATTTTTCTAAATTATTGATTATCTTTGCAATCAAAAATCATCAATAGACTATGGCATATCTTGCAAGAAACATAGATGCTGAACTCCTGAAATGGAAGGAATCACCGCGTCGGAAACCTCTTATCGTGTGGTGCCTTTGATACTGATAATTCGGGGGAAGCGGTCAGTCGGGTTATCGGCATCCTTCCGCTTTATGCTGTCTGGAGGTTCCCGGATTTGCCGCTACCTCAGTGGGGTGATTACGCAAAATTTTAATGCCGCTACGCAATAAATGACCACGAAACTGAAATTATCTCATAAAAAACATGAGATAATTTCATTTTCGTGGTCATTTTGCATATTTCAGAGGGATTCTGTTTCTTATTTATAGTCTGCGCACAAATTAAGGGTGCATTCAAAACATATTCGGAAAAGTTAGGGGAAGGACACGCGCTGACGCGCACGGAGTGCGCTAACTACTTTCTCCGATATTTGAAAAAATTGCTTATCCAGAATTGAAATGCACAAATACTTTATGTTTTACCTATAAAAGCTGTTTTTTTTTATGGGAACGGAGTCTGGTCAGAGCTTGAAGAGATCGTCGAGCGTCACTTCGCTGTGGACGATGCTTCTATTTCTTCCATTGGCCACCCCATAAGAAGTGACGAATGTATGTACAACAGTTTTATTGGTTTTCGTGATATCCTTGAATAAACTTGAACGGTCGCGTAGTTTGCGTTCATATTCGGGTTTCAGCCGATATGTATCTATGCTGAATTTCATTTCGCACAGATGTATGATTCGGTCAGATCGATCGATGATCATGTCAATCTGTGCGCCAGGCAGTCCATCTTCCTTGTTTGCCTTGACATGCCAGGACGACAGTGCGGTAGCGATACCTGTTATACCTAAAGCCGCCTTAATTTGTCGGTGATGTCGCATGCAAATAAGCTCAAAGCTGCTTCCCATCCAATCGTAGACCTTACCCGAATCAAAGTGATTGGTCCACCAATTTTCATCATGGGACAGGTCGTTCTTAAGGAACTTAAAGTAGAACAATGAGAAGAAATCTGTAAGCCTATAGACTGCCCCACGCCGTTTATTTCCATACTGAAGCCATTTTTCAATCATATCGGAACTTTCAAGATTCCTTAATGCCTTTGTGACATTACTGCTCTTGATAGATAATGACTGAAGGATCTCCTTGCTAGTCATTCCTGTCTCGCATTGACTGAGTAATTCCACGATTGATTTATAAAGATCTGCCTTGTTAAAAAGTGCACTGTATAGTTCCTCAAATTCAAGTTTCAGGAGCGCTCCTTCATTGAAAAACAAACGGTCGATGTTTTGAGAGAAACTTAGATAAGGGTCGATGAGACTATAGTAAAAAGGTACCCCTCCCAACGCCATATAGGTTTGGGCTTGTTGATATCGGTCCCATTCCACTCCAATGGAAGAGAGATATCGTTCTCCTTCGTTGAGAGTAAAAGGTGAGAGATGAAGATTACAAGTGATGCGAGCGTGCAAGCCTCCCTTATTTGCGATTATCTTATTCTTCATCCATGATGTGGCTGAGCCTGTAGCTATAAGCATAATGTTTCGTTGAGACATCGCCCAGCCATTCCAGAAATTCTCAAGCGCTGATACAAATATCGAACCGCGAGAATCCATCCATGGCATTTCGTCGATGAAAACAACGAGTTTGCGATCTTTTGGTAAGGTGGAAAGATATTCCTCAAGGGCAAAAAAAGCATCATCCCAATTTTGTAGACGATTAAACTTTTTTTCTGAGTAGGAGTTGAGAACTCTCTGAAAATTCCTTAACTGTCGTCGTGTGGTCATACCATGGGCACCAACATATTTGAAATCAAACTTCTGGTTGAAGAACTCTTCAATTAAGAAAGTCTTGCCTATGCGTCGTCTGCCATATACAATCACCAGTTCAGATCTATCGGATTTTAGACAACGTTCTAATTCTCTACATTCTCTGTCGCGACCAATTAGTTTGTTCATTTTTTTTATTCGGATTTATTTTTTGCAAAATTAAGTTTTTATTTTTAATACTCCAAATAAAAAGTGACCACGAAACTGAAATTATCTCATGTTTTTTATGAGATAATTTCAGTTTCGTGGTCATTTTTGCCGCTATTGCTGCTTTTCGAGGGGGGAGTTATTGTTAGTTGTAACGGCTGGGAACGCGCGTTGACGCACGCGGAGCGTGCTAACTACACTGCAAAAAAATCGGATGCGCGCGAAGCGCATCCGATTCAATTTAAAAGCGTTGTCCAGCCGCCTCGCTATCTGAGGCCCTGGAACGCCGGGTTGTCAGGTGGACATAAAATCGATGGTCATTAACAATTGATCATTGATAATTTATCATTAATCATTGATTACGGTCTTCACAGCAGCGTTGCCCTGACGCAGGATGTAGATGCCCTTGGCGAGACCTTCCTTGGAGTCAGATACCTTCTGGCCGTTGAGGTTGTAGACCTCGTAAGGCTTGCTGTAGTCGATGGAGCTGTTGTCGTAGCTGCCAAATACAGTCTGCACGGCATTCAGCTCCGGATCTATAGCCAGCTGTGCCACAGGACCGTCATTGTAGAGAGTCTCGGCAATGATGGTGCAGGTGCCGTCGATGTCAGCATCACCCTGCGCACGAGTCTTAACCTGATCTAAGTCTACATGAAGAGTCACAAGACCATTTTGGTCAACAGTCGCAATCTCAGGATTTGTAGAGCGCCAGAATATCTGCGGAAGAGTTACGTTCTCAGGCCAGATAGAAGCTGTGAGTTGGAATGTATCGCCGGCTTTGCCGGAAATATTCTCGATGCCACCAGCAATCTTGATTTCCTCAGCATCGATCATCACATAGCTGTCAAAGCGGTCCCAGCAAGTGAATGCGTCATAGTAAGCTTCCTTTGTCTTTTCCCCCTGCACATAGAGTTTACCGCTATAGGAGCTGAAAGTGTTGTTTGGAGCAGTCGGAGGAGTCTGGGCTGTGATGCTGACAGTGTTGGCAGGACAGCCGTCGAAAGCCTTCTCTCCAATGCTTTTCACTCTATGGCCCATGATAATGCTTTCGAGCTTGCTGTTGCCTGCAAATGCTGAAGCTCCGATAGTCTCGACCGAAGGAGGAAGAATAACCTCTGTAAGAGCTTTGCAATTACTAAAAGCGAAGTCTCCGACAGTAGTCAAATTGGTGCTAAAAGCAAAGGATTGGAGGGAAGAACAATCTTTGAATGCATTGTTTCCAATTGATATAAGACTATTCCCAAAACTCAAATACTGAAGATCCTTACACCCACTGAAAGCATTTTCCTTAATTGTTGTGAGATAACTACCGCCATTAATTGTCTTAAGATAGGACATATTTGCAAACAATCCTTCTGGAATAAAATCTATAGTATTGCCGATTGTAACTGTATAGATATATTTTACTCCATCAGGAAGTCTATTTATTTGACGACCTAAATATAATTCCCTGACGTCTGTTTGTCCGGAATATTGCCCCTTTGTATAATCATCAGTTATCTCAAAAACATCCGGTTCGATCATGATAGGGGTTAATCCATCTTCAAGAACAAAATTATCTATGGTACTTTTTGAGTATTTATTTCCATTGTCTGTCTTTTCATAACTCATGAAAGCCTGATGTCCGATATAATCGACAGAAGCAGGAATAGAGATAGATTTGAAACCGTTTCGTATAAATGCTCCATCTCCTATGCTTTTGACACTTGATGGGATTGATACTGATTTTAGACGACCACAGAAATTCATATCACTTACGGTTGAAGGATCCCAACCGGAATATATTGGTTCGGATGACGGGTATATACAGAAAGAATAAGGCTTGATTTCTGTTACACCTTCCGGAATAACAAGATCTATAATCTCGGCATCATCCAGCCATAAGCCGTTTTTAGATACAAAACACGGATTCGAACCTGCATTGGAAAAATCAATATCACACCAAGCTTTAAGATCCGATATTATTGTTTTGCTGATACCATAGGATGAGAAAGCATCGGTTCCAATAGATTTCAAGGAAACCGGTATTGTTAGGAGTGAATCTAATGAAGCAAATGAAGCGTCATAGAATGCATAATTTCCTATAGAGGTTACAGTATTTGGAAGTGGTGACGACAAAGATTTTCCGTAAAAGGCATAGTCCCCAATAACCTCAATTTCTGCACGAGAATTGAACTCTATATTATTGACTTTACTATCTTTGAAAGCACTCCAGCCTATACCTTTCACATAGTATCGAACTGGATTATTAGGATCAGAATCATCTGTGAACCTTTCGGGAATTGTTATTTTTGATGAAGAGGACTCTGCCCCACATATTACAGCCGTATTAGTATTATTTGTCGAATCCGGATAAAGGCGATATTTAAATACTCCATCGGAGAACATACCAAGCTCCAAGCCTGAATCACTGAGTTTGATGTTTTTGAAACGACCCCACGCTCCTCCAAGATATTCGAGGTATGCATTATCCGGTATTGTCAACGTAGCATTATCATAGAGTGAGTAAAACGAATTGTTGTAAGTAGTTGGAGCATTCGAATTAAGAGCTACAATTGATGTCAGGCCATCACAAGCACCGAAAGCATTATCTCCGATTATTGACACAGTCTCGGGAATAGTATATTCACCTTCTTCACCTTCAAATGAGATTGGCACAAAATATATTGCAGATTTATCAGGACCCCATATCCATCCATCTTCGATAATAGCTTCCGTAGGGTTATAAGCTATTACACTTTTAGGATAATGATACTCATTAAAGGGAAATTTAAGGTTGCTGGGATAGGCCAATTTTATTATATTGTTGCAATCCTCGAATGCATTTTCACCAATTGAAGATACGGAATTCGGGATTATCAACGATTTCAGATTATAGCAATGAGAGAATGCATCATTACCGATTGAAGTAACGGAGTTCGGGATAACATATTCTTCCTTCCACGGCGCGAATAATATTATGGACTTATCAGAACTCCATACACCACCATCCTCTATTATATTACTATAAGAACTATAGGATATTGTTATTTCGGCCCAATCTTCTAATTTATTGGAAAGTGTATTATACGGATAAGCTAATCTTACAATGTCGCAACCATCGAAAGCCAGTTCTCCGATTTTTTGGACGGAGTTTCCAATTAATACAGATGCCAAGTTTTCGCAACAATAGAAAGCCCCGGGCCCGATAGAAGTGACGGCGTTTCCAATTACCGCCGATTCCAAGCTGGAGCAATAAGCGAAAGTCGCCTCTTCGATTGAAGTGACGGAGTTCGGTATCTCCACCGATGTCAGACCAATGCATTTATAGAAAGCATACTCTCCGATTGAAGTGACGGAGTTTGGGATCTCTACCGATGTCAGACGTATGCATAGTTGGAAAGCCGCATTTCCGATTGAAGTGACGGAGTTCGGTATCTCTACCGATGTCAGACCACTGCATCCGTTGAAAGCAAAATCCTTGATAGATGTCACCGAGGTTGGTATATCGACATCTGTAACCTCCTCTCCACTAATATATAGATGATGTGCATACCTTAATGGATTTGCGGACCCGTTAGCAAATTGAATATTACAAAGAGCCTCGATACTTGCAAACTCTGCCTTCTCCAGTCCCTCGCAGTTCTCAAAAGCATAAGAACCGATTGATTTGACTGAACTTGGAATAGAGATTGAACGGAGCGAAGAGAGAGAAGAAAATCCATAATCTGCTATTGATACAACGGTGTATGTTTTGCCATCTATTTCAATTGTTTCAGGGATAATAACATCACTGTCTTCCATTTTCGGTTCTTTAGATACCTGTACAGTTGAGTCTGACAATATTTCATATTGCAACCCCCATGACGAGCAGTGAAACACCGATAAAAGAATCGTCAAAAGTATAAACCTTATATTCATTGTGATTAGATTAGATTTGTTCGTAATATTGATAATAATGCACAGGATTTGCTTCTCCTTGCTTCTGATCGGGAAGGAAAAGACCGACATAACGGTTCCAATCGCTTTCTTTAGCCGGTTCAAGAAGGATGCAATAGCGATTATTACCATCTATGAAAGATTCAAAAAACTTGTCTTGTCCATTTCTTCCACGTTCGAACACCCCGACAATCTGGCGGCGTTTGTCACGTGTTTTCACTACAGAAAAAATGAATTTTGCACTGTTGGCGCGTTCCGGATCAATACGCCATGCACGCTGTGTAAAGGCAAGGATATGCGCTGGAGTCAATGCTGAGTCCGGATTTTTTTCCAGATAGCCATTTACAGATTTGGAGATGTCGAAAGCGATTGCACTTTCCTCCAGCTGATCCAAGTCTACATAGTGCGGGTTGAGATGCGGTATGATATAACTCATGATCTTAAAATATGCCTTCGGGCTCACATCGTCGGCATGATGTTGGGAATAAACTGATGTTGTGAATAAAAAAGCGTGAGAGCCTATTACCTGTTGTCCGTCCCACACTACGAGGCCCTGGAATTGCCCATTGGAGTTGAACGGACAACGCAGAAGCCTCACGCAG
>CAYSMP010000049.1:0-22740 GCA_964432215.1 uncultured Sangeribacter sp. | reverse complement strand
CCGAAAAATGCCCGCAGTGTGGCGCTCCCGCTTCTAAATTTAAAGAACTTGATCAAGCAGAACTTCTGAAGTTTGTCACTGAGCACGTTGTTGGCGTGGCAAAAGATGTTGACGAAGAGATGAAGAAAGACCTCAACAATCACTTTATGGGTGAATGTACTGAAGTAGGTATGTATCTCGCTATGTCTCGCCAGGCTGATCGTGAGGGTTATCCTGAAGTGGCAGACGCTTTCAAGCGTTATGCTTACGAAGAGGCTGAGCACGCTGCAAAGTTTGCTGAACTCCTTGGTGACATGGTTTGGGACACTAAGACCAACCTTGAAAAGCGTATGCACGCTGAGGCCGGTGCCAATGAAGATAAGATGCGTATCGCTAAGAACGCAAAGGCTGCTAACCTTGACGCTATCCACGACACAGTGCATGAGATGGCTAAGGACGAGGCTCGCCATGGACAGGGCTTCTATGGTCTATACCAACGTTTCTTTGCTGACAAGAAGTAAGAAACAATATGTTATTGAAACCCCAAATTTAGATATATGCACCCCCTGCCACGGCAGAGGGTGTGTTTTTTTTACCAATGGGACGACTTCTCGCTATAGATTATGGACGCAAACGCTGCGGAATCGCGGTGTCTGATACCCTACGCATATGTGCCAACGGACTGACCACTGTCCGCGCATGCGATCTTATGGCATTCCTTAAAGATTATTGTACTAAGGAACCAGTGGATAAAATTATCGTTGGTCTTCCAAAGCAGATGAATGGATCTCCCTCAGAAAGTTCACGTTATATAGAGCCATTTCTCAAGCAACTTAAGCGAGAAATGCCCGATATGCCGATAGAACGGTATGATGAGCGCTTCACTTCAACTCTTGCTCACCGGGCTATGATCGACGGTGGACTGCGGCGTATGGCCAGGCGAGATAAAGAACTCGTTGATGAAATTGCAGCTTCCATTATTCTCAACGATTATATCCAATGGCATGGCAGCAGCTGTTAGTCTGATGCTGATTACCGGCAAAGTGAACTTGGCAGCCGATTGTTCCAACTTTGCAAATCTCATTTTTTTTTACTAATTTTGCAAAATCTTTGCGAATAGGATATATCTACATACTTATTCGCTCAGTTTTTACGTTATCTAAAAGTTAGTATAAAGAATTGACTTTTTACATATGGAACCCAATATTGAACCGACATCTAAATCAGCCGCCGGCTTTGTTCAAAAAATTACTTTCAAAGAGCTGGTGGATGCCATCCTTCGCCAGTGGAGGTGGATTCTACTTTCTTTAATGGTATGTATGGGATTGGCTGTGCTTTATCTGGCATGGAAGCCGTTTATGTACACTCGTTCGGCTCAGGTAGAGATTAAGGAGGATGGTGAGTCAGGCTCATCGGCTGCTCTGGCAATGTTTTCCGATCTTGGAATTGGTAATGCCACCAATAACCTTTATAATGAGATGGCTTATTTTGAGTCGCCCGACCTTATGGGGCAGGTGATTGAGCGCCTTGGCCTTCAGACTTCATATAATATGAAGAAGGGTCTGCGTACAACTGACTTATATGGTTCATCCCTTCCTGTGAAGGTTACTTTCGAGAATATCTCCAATAATATGAATGGATCATTTAAAATGGAGATTGACGAAAATGAGAACATATGGCTCCGTAAGTTTAAAGTCAAAAAAGACAAAGTAGATTTCGATCAGAAGAAACCTATACATTTCGGAGAGTCAGTGATGACTCCCCTGGGTAAGATCAAGATAGAGAAGACTCCCTTCTTCGGAAAAGATAAGGAAGAAGATGACGACAAGGGCTATCTTATCAATGTCGGTCGCTCTTCTTATAATGGCGCCATCAAGGGGTGGCTCAATAAACTTTCGGTCAATGAATTGAGAAAAGAGGCCTCTGTGCTTGACTTGAGTATACGCGACGGGTCGATTTCAAGAGCCGACGACATCCTGAATACAATGATCCAGATCTATAATGAAGACTGGATCATAAGCAAGAACGAGGTTGCGCTCGCGTCTTCGGATTTTATTGATGAGCGTCTTGCGTCAATAAGCAAGGAATTGAGTGATGTCGATTCCGACATCTCCGATTTCAAGTCGGAAAATCAGATTCCTGATCTTGTAGCAAGTGCTACAATTAGTCTGAATGATGAGCAGAATGCACGTGCAGTTCTTATTTCTCTCAATAATAATCTGCAGATACTTAGATATACTAAAGACTTTGTAGAGAATCATGATAATCCCAGCATGACGCTGCCGTCAAATCTTGGCACTCAGAATCAAATAATCGACACTCAGATTGCTTCTCACAATATGATGGTGCAGAACCGCAATGCTATGGCGAATGCTTCTTCTGAAGAGAATCCACTCGTTCAGTCGCTCAATTCTCAAATCGAAGATTCAAGGAAGGCAATTCTCGCCGCTATTGAGAGCCAGATAGATATTATATCTCAGAGAATGGCTAACTATAAGAAAGTGAAGCAGTCGTATGAGAAAAATTTGTCATCAAATCCTGAGCAGGCTCGTTATCTATTGAGCGTAGAGCGCCAGCAGAAGGTCAAGGAGTCTCTTTATCTATATCTTCTTCAAAAGAAAGAGGAAAATCAACTTAACCAAGCTTTTACTCCCTACAATACGCGTATCATTGCACGTCCGCACGGCGATTCTGAACCGACATCCCCTAAGGCTGGTTCGATCTTGATTATGGCATTCATATTAGGTTTGTCAATTCCTGTGGGTACAATTTACGTTCGTGAGATTTCAAATACCAAGGTGCGCGATAAGAACGATCTCAAGGGTCTTAGCATTCCCTTCCTTGGTGAAATTCCGAAGGTCAATTCTAAGAAATATGATGATAAGGACCATATGCTTGTCGTTAGTCAGGGCAACAGAAATGTCGTCAATGAAGCATACAGGGTTGTGCGAACTAACCTTAACTTCATGATAGAAGGAGAAGAGAAGTGCCCTGTTGTGATGCTTACAAGTTTTAATCCCGGTTCAGGTAAGAGCTTCATAACGATGAACCTTGCAATGTCGTTTGCCATCCGAGGCAAGAAGGTTCTTGTGATCGATGGTGATATGCGACGCAATTCTTCCTCGCTGTTCATCGGCAATCCTGATGCAGGTCTTGCTCAGTGCTTGATTGGAAAGGTTCCCGTTTCACAGGCCATCATCAGAGGCAAGCTGCAGGAGAACTTGGATGTGCTTCCTGGTGGTAAGACTCCGCCTAATCCAACGGAGCTTCTCGAAAACGGCCGTCTTGCTACTATGATTGAAGCTTTGCGCAAGGAGTATGATGTAATATTCATTGACTGTCCGCCGATTCAGATGATTGCAGACGGACGTATCTTCAGCACTGTCTGTACAAACACCATCTTTGTGCTTCGTGCAGGTCTTTTCGAACGAGGTCTTCTCGCAGAGCTTGAACAAGTATACCGCAGCAAGGAATACAATAATATGTGTCTTCTTCTCAATGATACACAAGGTGGCGGCGGCTACGGAGGATACGGTGGCTATGGCCATTATGGCAGCAAGAACTACTATGCACAGAAAGATTGATAATAAAAAAAAGCATCGCTCTAAGCGATGCTTTTTTGCGTTATAAGGTATGCATTAAGTATCTCGCAAAAATTAATGATACGATAAATGTGAGATAATCTTGAAGCAGCTTGGCATTTATCATATCAAGACCCTTGTAGCTACTTTGTTGATATATGTCGTTTAATTTTTGTGAGCTACTTATGAGTTGTGAGTTATTAAGGCTTTCACTTCTGCTACAGCCCGATCAAGATCGTCGTTGACAACCCTTACGTCAAATTGCGGTGCGAAGCTCAGTTCATAGTCAGCCTTGTCAAGTCGCTTGCGGATCACTTCCTCTGCATCAGTACCGCGCCCGCGGAGGCGTCTCTCTAATTCTTCCTTGCTTGGAGGGAGAATGAAGATTGTTAGAGCTTGTTCGCCGTAGCATTTCTTTACGTTTAGCCCTCCCTTGACATCTATATCCATTATAAGGTTCTTGCCGGCATCGGTCACTCGCTGCACTTCGCTCTTAAGCGTACCATAGCACGTGCCGGGATATACTTCTTCCCACTCCACGAAATCGCCTGCTTCTGCACGCATCTTGAAATCATCCGGCGATATGAAATAGTATTCCACTCCATGTTGCTCCGTGCCGCGTGGTGGGCGAGAGGTAGCTGACACCGAAAAACCTAATTGAAGCTCCGGATATTCAAGCAGTCGCTTTATTATTGATGACTTACCTGTCCCGCTTGGGGCTGAAAGTACTATTATCTTTCCTTTTTCCATGATACTTGTATTTCGGGTTTTACAAAACATTGAGCACCTGCTCCTTGATTTGTTCTAGCTCGTCTTTCATCATCACTACAATCTTCTGCATCTCTGCATCATTGGCTTTCGATCCAAGAGTGTTTATCTCACGTCCCATCTCTTGCGCGATGAAACCAAGTTTCTTGCCCTGCCCACATGCCGGCTTTTCATCCCGGCTTCCCATTGTCTCGCGGAAATAATTGATGTGGCTTCTCAAGCGTAGTTTTTCTTCCGTGACGTCAAGCTTCTCTATATAAAAAATTAGCTCTTGCTCCAAACGTCCCTTATCGTATTCAATTGTATTCAATCTCGAGAGCTGTGTCTCAAGACGCTCCCTGATCTTTACGATGCGCTCTTTCTCAAAAGGTTCTACTTTGTCGAGAAGCGAAGCTATGTTGCCCGTCTTTTCTTCGAAGAAAGCATATAATTTCATCCCTTCCATCTCTCTGAAATCGGTCAGTCTCTGAGCTGCATCCTCACACGCATCCTTGAATGCCTTGATGTCAGCTGCGTCAAGCGTCTGAAGTTGTGTCTTCATCGATTCCGGCATTCTCATAAGAATAGGAAACCAATCTTCAGGAGCAGCCACGCCAAGCTGATTGGCAGCCTGCTCTATCTGCTTCTTGTAGGCTGACAGCACTTCTGTATTGACGCTTGCCGGAGCCTCCGGAGCCGTATTCTCCACCATCACCGAAAGGTCTACCTTTCCTCGCTCAAGTTTTTGAAGAAGTGAATTTCTCACTTCTACCTCCAGCTCCCGGAAATATCCTGGCACTCGCATACTAAGATCGAGCTGCTTCGAGTTAAGGCTCTTTATCTCTACTGTGATTTTCTTTGTCGGGGCTATTGCCACTCCGCGGCCAAAGCCGGTCATCGAGTATATCATGGGTGATGAATTTTATGTTTCGTTATGCAAAGTTAACTAATATTCGCCATAAAGGCAAATAATATTTAAATTCTCTTGCCATTATCATCTAATTTCATTATATTTGCGTTTGTTTTTTAGAAGTTGATAATGTATAACCCTAAATCGAATAATATAATGGACAACGAACAGCTGTTGAAAACCGTTAAGGCCAAAGCCGAACAGTGGCTTGGTCCCCAGTACGATGAAGAAACTCGTGCCGCAGTGAAGGCTCTGCTTGACGCAGAAGATCCTACCGATCTAATTGAGGCCTTCTATAAAGATCTCGAATTCGGTACAGGTGGTCTCCGAGGCATTATGGGTCCCGGCTCAAACCGCATGAATATCTATACAGTGGGTGCTGCTACCCAGGGCCTTGCCAACTATCTTAAGGATTGCTTTAAGGATCTTCCCCAGATCTCAGTGGCTATCGGCCATGATGTCCGCAACAACTCCCGTAAGTTTGCCGAGCTTGCAGCAGATATATTCTCGGCCAACGGCATCAAGGTATATCTTTTCGACGCTTGCCGTCCTACTCCTGAGGTCAGCTATGCTATCCGTCACCTCGGATGCCAGAGCGGTGTGATGGTGACTGCCAGCCACAATCCGAAGGAATACAATGGCTACAAGGCATATTGGAGTGATGGCGCTCAGATGATCGCGCCCCACGATGTAGAGACAATTGCCTACGTCAATAAAATCACTTCAGTAGATCAGATCAAATTCACTCCCAACAAAGATCTTATTCAGATTATCGGCAAGGACGTTGACGAACCTTATTTGAAGCAGATACATGGCCTTTCGCTTTCTCCTGAAGCTGACAAGCGTCACGCCGACATGAAGATTGTCTATACTCCAATTCATGGCACAGGCTCAATGCTGATGTTCGACGCCCTCAAGATGTGGGGCTTTGAAAATGTAATCCATGTTCCAGAGCAGGACGTTCAGTCTGGCGACTTCCCCACAGTGGTTTCTCCCAATCCCGAGAATCCCGAGGCAATGGCAATGGGTATAGCAAAGGCTCGTGAGGTAGGTGCAAGCCTCGTGCTCGCTTCTGACCCTGACGCAGACCGTGTAGGTCTCGTTGTACGTGATAGCAAGGGTGAGTATCAGCTCGTCAACGGCAACCAGATTCTTATGATCTTCCTCTACTATCTAATGACCCGCAACAATGAGCTTGGTCTCATGAAGGGCAATGAATATGTAGTGAAGACTATCGTATCTACCGAAGCAGTTAAGCGTATCGCTGACAAGAATAATGTACGAATGTTTGACGTGTTTACCGGCTTTAAGTGGATTGCTAACGTAATGCGTGAGCAGGAAGGTACTGGCCGTTATATCGGTGGTGGAGAGGAAAGCTATGGTTTCCTTGCTGAGACTTTCGTACGCGACAAAGATTCCATTTCTGCAGTGCCTCTCATGTGTGAGATTGCTGCGTGGGCTGCTGATAAGGGTATGGACCTCTATGAACTTCTTAAGGAAATTTACTTTGAGATCGGTTTCAGCCGCGAGCGTGGTGTAAGTGTAGTGCGTCCCGGAAAGAGTGGTGCTGAAGAGATCGTAGCTATGATGAAAAACTTCCGTGAGAATCCTCCCAAGGAGCTCGCAGGTAGCGAAGTAGTTATGGTCAAAGACTATCTTGACCTTAACTGCAAGGATCTAAAGACCGGTGAAATTACAAAGATGGACTTCCCGACTACAAGCAATGTGCTTCAGTTCTTCACCGCCGCAGGCGACAAGGTATCCATCCGACCTTCAGGTACAGAGCCTAAGATTAAGTTCTATGTTGAAGTTCGCGAAGATTATACCGATAAAGATCAGTATGAAGAAGTCGTGAAGAAAGCTGACGCTCATATCGATCAGGTTCTCAAAGACCTTAATGTCTAAATTATGGAATGCAGGCTTCTTAGCCTGACCGTCGAATCTTTAATATTTAGAATAAGTGAAGCTTTCCTGGAGACCGGGAACCATGATTTACCCTCTCCCCGCAGTGCTCGCTACTTGTGGCGCTGCGCCCGAGGAGTGGAATATGATAACAGTAGCGTGGGTTGGAACTATTTGTTCCGACCCCGCTATGTGTTATATATCGGTTCGCCCTGAGCGCCACTCCTATGCGCTCTTAATGAAGAATATGGAATTTACCCTCAATCTAACCACCACGGATATGGCCCGCGCAACAGACTGGGCTGGAGTACGCTCCGGACGCGACTACGACAAGTGGAAGGAGACCGGCTTGCATCCGTTGCCCGGTGAGATGGTGAAATCTCCAACTATAGAAGAGTCCCCCCTCAGCATTGAATGTCGCGTCAAGAGTGTCACGCATCTTGGCAGCCACGACATGTTTATTGCCGATGTTCTAAATGTTCGTGCTGACTCCCGCTACATCAACGAAACTACTGGGAAATTGGAATTGGAGAAAGCCGGTATGCTTGTCTATAGCCATGGCCAGTACTTCTCTCTCGGTGATCTTATAGGACATTTCGGCTTTTCTGTACGCAAAAAAAAGTAGGGACGCACGACTCGTGCGTCCACTTATCGAACAGTCCCAACAACTCTCCACAACCTCACAACTCCACAACCTCACAACTCAATGAAAATAGGCATATTCGGTGGAAGTTTTGACCCCATACACAATGGTCATATTAATCTTGCGAAGTATGTTCTGGCACACACTGACCTCGACGAAGTGTGGCTGATGGTATCCCCATTAAACCCCTTGAAACCCCAGGGCTATGTAGCTACCGACGAGCAGCGTCTTGAGATGGTACGGCTTGCTGTGGCTGACACTCCTGGCATACGCGTCAGCGACTTTGAATTCCATCTCCCCATTCCATCCTACACCTACAAGACCCTAACCGAACTTAAGAAAAACTATCCGGAAAATGACTTCCGATTGATCATAGGTGGCGACAACTGGGCTTCTTTTGACCGCTGGCGAAATCCTCAAGAAATCCTCTCAGAATTCGGCGTTATTGTCTATCCCCGCCCCGGTGAGCAAATACCTAATCCCTCCAAAGGAGTAACCATTTTGAACGGAGCGCCTGAGATGCCTGTTTCGTCCACAGAAATTCGTTCGATTCTGAAAAATGGTTATACTCAAAATGTGTCAAAGCTAATGTTAAATACCTTTCTTCCAGAAAAAGTTCAATCCTATATTGATGCCAATGGTCTGTATGCGTATAAAGAAAATAATTGAAGATGCGGCAACTTAACTGAAAAAAAACTTGTTTTTGGTTGAAATATCAAAAAAAATTCATAACTTTACATTTTGAAGTTGAAATAACGTCTTTAAAAACCAAACTATATTATTATCAACCTACATCATCTAAAAAAACTGAAAATGACAAAGAAAACTATTTTAAATGTATTGATAATCCTCTTCTTTATACTTTTCCTGTTTAATTCAGGAGAGTTGGGCAGATGGATTTTCGTTGGTGTGCTTGGATGCACCGCAATTCGTATCATCATATATGTGATTGGATTATATATACGCTATCTGCGAAATAAGTCTTCATTTCACAGAGAGTATTTCTTGAAAATGACGGCATGGATGATGGGCTTTTTTTTCCTTACGGGTACTATTGCTTTCATTATTATTCTCCCATATATGAGCAATCCGGAAGATCCTCATGTGTTTAATAATGTGGAGCTCATATTGCGGTCAATGATATGTTCGCTTGATATGTTCATGCTCAATGTTGATAGCAATATTCTTGATAATCTCAAGTCACATCAGATTCTAAAAGCACTGATTCTATTACAGGCTACGTTCTCTTTCATATGCACTATTACTCTCCTCGTAAGCCTTATTTTCTCCAGAGTAAAGGCTTACTATGTACTTCATCGCAAAACCAAGATAACTGATGATAAAAATCATCTGTATCTATTCTTTGGACTTGACGATAATTCACGTCTGCTTGCTCAGAGCATCGCAAAGAATGACGTGAGGGCCCTCACTATTTTTGTCGATGAGGCAAATTTAAACGACGATGAAAATGATAGCTGGGAGAATATTCTAACTCTTTTCACACATCGCCATAAGACTTTTGAAATTGCCGATGAAGCACATGCTTTGGTTGCTATTGGATCTAAGAGTTTTTCCGATATTCCTGACTCTGCATTTGAAGAGACTGATGTCGATGTCTTTGCAATGGTAGGTCTCGGTAAAGTCAAGCAACTGATTGAGTCTCTTACAGAACATACTGAAGGAGCCCAGCTTCATATCTTTTTCTTGTCTGATGATGAGGATCGAAACATCCGTTCGCTCATAAATATCGCCAAAGATAGTCTAATCTTGAAAACTGCTGAGAATCCTAAAATTACTCACCGAATATATTGCCATGCCCGTTATAACGGACCGAACCGTATAGTTGAAGACCTTGCAGTGCGGAAGAATCTTGATGTTGAAATCGTTGATTCCTCTCATCTTGCTGTGGAGCTTTTGAAGAATCGTCCCGTTGATCAACCTGTTAGGGTTGCTGCTCTTTCAGACGAGTTTCCGGCTACTGTCTCCTCCGCTCTCAACTGCCTCATAATTGGATTTGGAGAAGTAGGTAGGGATGTTTTTAGATATCTGTATGAATACGGGACGTTCATTAAATTTAAAGATGGCGTGTCTAAAGTGGCTCGTCCGAGGATCACAGCTATTGATAGGCGTATGGATCTTCTTTCCGGCCTCTTCCGTGCCAACACTCCTTCGGTTAATTATAATACGGCTATAAGAAAATTTGGCAGGTTCAATCTTTTGAAACTCGACTTTGGAAGTTATCGGTTTTATAACGAGATTCTCTCGAAAGAACGATGTGAAAAACTGAATTACATTGTCCTTGCACTTGGAGATGATGACATGAATATTGCTCTCGCTTCTAATATTTTCAACAGAATAAGGCGATTTAGAAGCGATATGTCAAAACTGATCATAATGGTGCGATGCAACAAGGATGAGAAGGTCGACATTATGGAAAAGGTTGCTGCGCATTTCAATAGAGGTTGTGGGTGTGATTCCCATGATGTTATCCGACTTTTCGGTCGTCCAAAAGACGTTTATTCCTACGGCACTATCATTCGTGAAGATTTAAAAAGAAAAGGTGAGGCATTTTTCAAAAACTACATGAGACTTCGTAAGGAAGAGGGGGATTGGAAAGAACGACGCGCTAAACTGACGAAGGTAGAACGAAATGAATTAGGAGAACCCGGATATCCGGATATTGATAAATTGCGAAAACTTCGTCGTCAGGAAAGTCAAGATATGAGCAATGCCCTCCATGCCGATACAAAGGTGTGGATTATAAAAAAGGCTCTTGGTATAGATTCTAACTGGGATGGTTTTGTATCTCGGTTTTTCAACAGTGACGGTTCTTCATCTATGGTTGGATCATATGGCTCTATTTCTTATCCTCACCTCTCCGATGAAGAAAACGAAATAATGCTTCGCCTTGCGCAGCTGGAACATGCACGCTGGAACGCAGCTCACGAGATGCTCGGATATAAGGACAGTGGCAAGGAACAGCATTATTGTGATGAACGCACTCAGCTTCATAACTGCTTAAAAACATGGGAACAGCTTGATGAGGAATCAGAGGCAGCATCTTCTCCATCGTGGACATGTGACTATAAGGCTTACGATTTTAATGTCGTCGACACATCTATAGCTCTTTCGAAAGATATAAATCCCAGTTGATGTCAATATCTTTGTGTTTGAAATGTTATCGTAGATCGCAAAATTAATGATTTGAGAAAAAGCAAAATTATCCGCAGTAATCGTATCATGTCCATTGCAGCTAATAAAGAAAACAAAATCTAAGTAATGAATAGTAATTACACACCCAGACCCCTCGACACTTCCGGTATCAATCTCCCGGCGGAACTTTTATCTCTTGTAGAAGAAATGGCAAAGAATGTCCACGAAGTTTGGGCTCAGAACCGCATCAATGAAGGCTGGACCTATGGTCCAGTCCGCGATGACGCCTCCAAGCATCATCCGTGCCTGGTAGCCTACGAAGATCTTCCCGAAAGTGAAAAAGCCTACGACCGCGCCACCTCTCAAGAGACCCTAAAATTCATTCTTGCCTCCGGCTTCCGTATCTTCTGATGATGAAAAGAATAGATGTATGCTTAGAGTTGAGATGTAGTTTCTGAGTAGAAATCTATTATATATCTCCAGAATATTTATAGCATAAGATTTTTAAGTCGATCGATTTTATAGGGAGATTTATACATTACTTAATTTCATATAAACTTATCTTCATTATTGAATTTATGAAGCAATTTCTGACCATATTAGTAATATTCATCTCATTCCCCTTTTTTGCCCAGGTCTCTCAGCCAGGCATTGTACAAGAATACAATGAAAAAGCTAAGAAGACACCATTGGCTGGAGTTGAGGTGAAAGCTAAATATGCTAACAGTACTGTATCTGACAAAAATGGTAAATTCACCTTGTCTTTTCTAACTGGAAAAGCCGGACAGCATATTGACCTCCGTTCAATAGAAAAGAGAGGTTATGAAATATTCAATAAGGACGCAATAGAACAGTGGAACTTAAATCCTAACAAGTCTTTCGTCATCGTGATGTGTCGCTCCGACAGATTTAAGAAAATCCGAGATAACTATCTAAAGGTATCTTCCGAAAGTTATGCTAAGAGATTGAAAAAAGAGGAAGCTCAGCTCGCCAAACTTAAGGCTGATGGAAGACTCAAAGAAGAGGAATATAATCATCAGCTTAGCCTACTGCACGAAAATTACGAACGTCAACTTGACAATCTTGACGCTTATGTCGATAGATTTGCAAGAATTGACTTATCGGAAATATCCTCAGTTGAGCAAGAGATCATTGATCTCGTTAAGCAAGGTAAGATAGATGAGGCAATTGATCGCTATGATAAGCTTAATATAGAAGATAAGCTCGTTGAAGGAATTAATAATATTAATAAGGTTAAGTCTGCTATTTCGACTTTGACAGACAAAGAAATTGCTATCACAGAGTCGAGTGATTCTCTTTATGCAATGGCATCCAGACAGATTGAAACTTTAATGATAGATCCAACTCAAGAACAGATTAAAATGGCAAAAGATATATACATAAGTCTTGCCGATGCAGATCCATCAAATATCACATGGCTTGTTAAGACCGGTGATTTCATGTCATGTTCAAAAGTTGCAGACAATGAACTCGCTCTCCACTATTACAATCTGGCTCTCCAAGCTGCCATTGATAAATATGGCGAAGAAGATTCCAAAGTATTATTATTGACAGAAAAAATCTCCTCTCTTAAATAGTGAGTTTTATGCATCAGATATTCTCCCTTCTTAAGCATGTGTTATTCATTGCATTTTTTACAATGATATTTTGCTTTTCAGTGTCTGCACAGATCATTCAAAAAGGTATCGTTCAGGAATATAAAGAGAAGGCTAAGAAAACACCTCTCCCTGGAGTGGAACTTAATGTGCGTTCTGCTCAGAGCACCGTCTCCGACAAGACAGGGGAGTTCAACCTTCGGTTCCAGACACAAAAACCAGGAGAAAGTGTCATTGTCCGTCGAATAGAAAAACTTGGCTATGAAATTTTTAATAAGGAAGCAATTGATCAATGGAATTTAAATCCTGATCGACCCTTTGTCATTATAATGTGTAGTTCCGACCGTTTTAAACAGTTGCGGGATAATTATGAGAAGGTTGCTTCGGCAAGCTATGCGCGCCAACTAAAGAATGAGCAGGCGGCCCTTGAGAAACTCAAGGCGAATGGAAAACTTAAGGAGGAGGAATACCAAAAGCAACGTCTGAAATTAATTGATGACTATGAGAAGCAACTCGATAACCTCGAAACATATGTAGATCGATTCTCCCGGATTGATCTCTCTGAAATCACAGTTGCTGAGCAAGAAATAATAGAGCTCGTGAAAGCCGGAAATATGGAAGAGGCTATTGCACGATACGATCAACTAAATATCGTAGGCAATCTACTCAAAGAAATAGAAAAACGAGATGAAGTTAGAGCTGCTATCTCAACATTAGAAGAGACTCAAAAGTCAATGAAAGAATCCAACGACAGCCTCTATGCCATGGCGGAGCGCCATATTCAGACCCTCCTGCTTGCAGGAGGTACCGAAAACAACCAAAAGATTGTCTCAATTTTTCGTAAAATTGCTGATGCTGACAACTCAAATGTTGAGTGGCTCCTAAAAACAGGTAATTTTATTAATAATTATGTTGGAGATTATACCCTCGCTTTCGACTACTATCAGAAGGCTTTGTTGTCGGCGGTCGATCAATACGGATTGGATAGTTCTGAAACCGCAGCTTGCTACAATAATATAGGATCCTTTTTTGCGAGCCAGGCAGATTATTCGAAAGCGTTAGAATATTTTGAAAAAGCATTGGCTATTCAGATAAAATATTATGGTGAAGAGCATAAGGATGTTGCTACCTCTTACAACAATATAGGTACAATATATAATACTCTTGCCGATTATCCTAAGGCTCTACTCTATTATAATAAATCGTTGGATATTAGGGAGAAAGTACTTGGTCATGATCATCACCATGTTGCAGTGTCATATAATAATATTGGTGGTGTCTATCAGTCTCAAGGCGATTTCAGAACAGCTGAAGAATATTATAAGAAAGCATTAGGTATCCAAGAGAATATTTTAGGGGAAGAGCATCCCGATATAGCTCTTACTTATATCAATCTTGGACATACATACGCTGATATGGCTGCTTATACTATGGCTCTTGATTATTATCTTAAGGCTTTAGCAATTTTTGAGAAAGTATTTAGTTTCAATCATCCTAATATTGCATTGCTATATAGCAATATAGGTTCTGTCTATTCTAATTTGGGAGATTATGAAAAAGCCCTTGATTATTATCTAAAATCAATGTCCATCCGAAAGAATTTATTTGATTCGGACCATCCGGAATTGGCTTTATCCTATAATAATATTGGTCATATATATGATAAGAAAGGAAATTTCTCTATGGCTCTTGAATATTATGTGAAAGCTCTTACTATTTTTCAAGATTTTTATGGGAATGATCATCCGGATGTCGCTGTTTGCTACAATAATATTGCATCCATTTATAATTCTATGGGAGAGAGCTCTGCAGCCATAGACTATTATAATAAAGCCTTGGCAATAAGAGAAAAGATATTTAATCATGACCATCCTGATATAGCCTTGCTCTACCATAATATAGGGGTTGTGTATATCTCATTGGAGGATTATGCTAACGCTAAGGAGTATCTTCAGGATGCTTTGGATATCCGTGAAAAGGTCCTGGAGCCCATGCATCCTGATATTGCATCTTCTTACAGTAATTTAGGTGTCCTGTATAGTAATGTTGGAGAATACCAGTTGGCTCTTGACTTTTACATAAAGGCCTTGGAAATACAGAAGAAAGTGTATGGAACTAAACATCCTGATGTCGCGATTACTTTTAGTAACATTGGTTTTCTTTATTTATCACAAGGAAACTATGCTGAAGCTCTCCACTATTATCTCCTGTCTATGGAGATAACAGAGAATATTTTCGGTTCAGACCATAATAATGTAAATTTATTATGTAAAATTCTTATTCCTTTATATAATCAATTAGGAATGGAACTAACCTATAGTGGTGAATTAGATAAGGGCCTGGACTATTTCATGAAAGGCTTGGCTTTATACGATAAAACTGACGCTGCTGATATCGTTGATAAATCTAACAGTTTTTTCAATATTGGTATCATTCATCAAGTGAAGGGTGATCTGACCACTGCTTTGGAATATTACTTCAAGGCTTTGGAAAGGTATAAAGATCTTAATGATGAAGAAAATCCTGAAGTGGCAACAATCCTAAGTAATATTGGATCGGTGTATGCTACCATGGAGGATTATACCTCTGCATTGAAAAACTATAAGGAGGCTTTGAAGATATTGGAAAAAGTCAGTGGTCCTGACGAGCCGGAAGTCATTTCTCTAAAGGAAACTATCTCGACTATCCCTATAGAATGATAAACTTCTTCTATTTAAATTGTCTTTAATATTTTTGAACTCTTAACCCCCAATAAAAATAATATAATGAATAAACGGTACAATAACTTTGCATTTATAAGTTATAGCCATCGCGACATGTCTATTGCTAAGTGGCTTCAGAAAAAACTCGAGGCTTTCAAACTTCCAACCGAGATTCACAACGATATTGAAGCCAAAAGCCGCTATCTGCGACCCATTTTCAGGGATCAATCAGACCTCAATACCGGTATTCTCGGAGACGAACTACGTAAAAATCTTGAGGAAAGTAAATACCTTATACTTATCTGTTCCAAAAATTCCGCACAATCTTCCTGGGTCAGCGATGAGGCAAAGGCTTTTGTCGAAATGGGACGTCTCGACAAGATAATACCTGTAATAATTCCTGACGAAACCACTAATGAACGCGACCTTTTTCCGACTTACCTTCGCGAATATTTTATCCAAAATCCCGGCAATGAACTGCTCGGTGTCAATATAGGCGAGGTTGGAAAGGAAAAGGCATTCATGCGTGTTGTCTCCAAAATGCTAAATGTCTCTTTCGATTCGCTTTGGAAAAGACATTTACGTCAGAAAAGAAAGAAGATTGCCATTGTGTCTGCATGCTCTGTCTTGGCAATAGCTATGGCTTACCTTTTTGCCATTCCCATATCTGTCACTGTCAATCTCTCCATGCAAAAAGCTGACCTCCCTAAAGGAGAAGACGTGACTTTAATAGTCGATGGTGGTGAATACACTTCTAACTCGATAGATCCAAGTTTCGAACCTGTCTTGATTCCCGGCTATAAAAGATTTTCAAATATTTCTATATTTGCTTCCTCCCAATATTATATTCCTATAGATACCATAATTCCTGTAGGATTCGGAGTGAGTCGCGATATAAATCTTGAACTAAGACGAGACGATACATTTGCAATATTTGCAGGAGAAGTTTATGATGAAAATATGAATCCTCTTTCGGAAGTATCAGTTTCTGTAGCCGGTCATGTAGCTGTTACAAATCAAGAAGGGGAGTTCTCGATCACACTGCCATTGCCTGAACAACGACAGGAACTACCTATTCTTTTGGAAAAATCAGGTTACAGTTCAATCACCCGTGATGATGAAATCCCAGGAACATCTCTAAAATTTATAATGCATTAGTTCAATTGCAAAATAATCTCACATCGTAAAGTCGTTGGCTTGTTAGAATCTTAAGTGGATTATTTTGCGGGGAGGATTTCAATCCAGTAGCCGTCGGGGTCTTCGATGAAATAGATGCCCATGTCGTGGTTTTCGAAACAGATGATGCCTAATTGACGGTGATACGCTCTTACTGCTTCAAAATCTTGGCCTGATGCAATGCGAAATGCGAGGTGCGTTTCGTTTTCTCCCAGTTCATATGCCTGCGGATGATCTTTGAGACAGGTGATTTCGAGTCTGAACGGTGATACTCCATCAGTGAGATAAGTGATGGTGAATGATCCGTTCGGACCATCGATATGGCTCGCCTCTTTAAGGCCAAGAGCTTTCTCGTAGAACTTGACGCTGCGATCACGATCGGCAACATTGATATTGTAATGATCAAAGTGAAGTTTGAAATCCATTATGAGTAGTATGTGTGTTGTGGGTTTATTGAGTTGCTGGGGAATTGTTTTTTATGGGTCAGTCGGTGACGGGGCGGATGGAGCGGCCGACGAAGCGGGCATAGCGTCGGCGTCCATATGATATGGGGCTGTAACCTAAGCTGCAGGACGCACCGTTCAGTTCCGGAACAACTGTTGAGCTCCAATAATCTCCATATTCTCCGATGTATTCGGGTGTCTCTCCTTGTTGGAAACCTGCAGCTACAATGAATATGGTCTGTTTATTGGGGCCTGTGACGAGATACCCGTTTACTCCCTGATAGTCTGTAAATTCCCAGTTGCATATATCGATCAGCTCCTCATATTCCTCTTCTGTGGGCATCCGCCAAGGGTCACCCCAGATAAGAGTGGCTACATCGTGTTCTTTTGTAAGGTTACCTTCTTCTCCGATGATTCCATTTTTTATAAGCCATTTTTGGTCTTTGCGGTGGGTGAGGCTGTTGATATCAATATATTCATCTTTCAGTTCAGTTTCTCCCCAAGCGTAATAATCGCCGAATTCGTTGGGGCTTGCAGCTCCGACATTGTAAGTGGCCCATTTGGTGCCGCTGGGAAGTCCGAGATCAATCCATTCGTGTCCGTTGAGGGTATCTTTTAATAATCCAGTGTTTTCTTTTCTTATTTTTTTCTCTTTAGATGGTGGATTCGGTGTGTTTTCTCCTTTATAGAACAATATCAGAATGATCAGGCCGAATATGGCAATTCCAGCTATGCCGAAGAGCCATTTTTTTGTCTTGGCAATCTGTTCAGGTGAAAGCATAAGATTCTTTTTAGCTTTATAATGTTCCATTTTCGTGAGAAATGTAAAAGTCTACAAATTTAATAAAAATATTGAAAATTAAACGTTAAAGCAGTGTTAAAAATATGTTGAAGAGTTGGGATATATGCAGAAGTCGGATTTATTTGGGTGATATAACTTTTTTTATTAAATTTGCTAAAAAATTCAAAAGCCGAATATCATGAAAAGATTATTATTAATATTGCCTTTGGTTGCGGCATCTTTCATCTCGATGGATGGGAAAGTGACTCCCGGATCTATGATCACAGACAATATGGTGCTTCAGCAAAATGGAAAGGCCAGGATATATGGTATGGCTGATCCAAATAAGACAGTGACAGTGACTCCTTCTTGGAGTAATGTCCCTTACCAGACAAAATCTGATTCAAATGGAAAATGGAATATCGCAATTGACACTCCTGCCGGTGGATATACTCCCTATTCCATTACTATATCAGATGGCACTCCTGTCAAGATAGATAACGTTTTGATAGGGGAGGTGTGGCTTGCATCCGGACAATCAAATATGGAGATGCCGCTTAAGGGATTTCCCGGATGTTGCGTTGATGGAGGATATGATGAGGTGGCATCATCGCGGGAGCGTGCGAATAAAATCCGTTTTTATACGGTACCTTTAAAGCAGAGTTATGAACCGCTTGAGACTATCGATGCAACTTGGACTGTCCCCGGACCTGAGACTGCCGCGGAATACAGTGCAGTGGGATGGAATTTTGCAAAGAGACTCAATGATGTGCTCGACGTGCCAGTAGGGATTGTAAGATGTGCGTATGGTGGGGCAAGAGTTGAAAGTTGGACGCCACGCGAGATTCTTGAGACCTATGCAGACGTGTCGCTTGATAAGGCAGAAGTAGAGAAGATGACCCATTATCTTCGTCCTCTTCTGATGTATAATGCTATGTTCAATCCGGCCAAGGATTATACTTACAAGGGGATAATTTGGTATCAAGGATGTTCGAATGTCGGAGCACATGAGCAGTATGCAACCCGCCTTGCAAATATGGTAGAGCATTGGCGCAAAGAATTGGGAGAGGGAGATATACCTTTCTATTCTGTCGAGATTGCTCCATATGAATATGATTCTGAAGAGCAGGATGGTAAGGCCCCTCTCTTACGTGAGGCTCAGTGGAAAGCCATTGAGATAATACCTAATTCAGGCATTATCTGCACCAACGATCTCGTGAAGCCATATGAACGCTTCAATATACACCCTGCGGATAAGGCAACTCCAGGAAAACGTCTTGCTGAGCTTGCACTCAACAAGACGTATGGAAACGGTGTTTTTCCGGTGGTATGCCCCCGCTATAAGAGCCATCGTATCAAGGATGGCGCAGTGTGGGTGGCTATTGACTCGCCAAGCGATGGTATTTGCCGTAATTATGCAATTGAGGGGTTTGAAGTGGCAGGTGCCGACAAGGTGTTTCACCCGGCGGATTCTGTATGGCTTGATTGGCGAACGAATGAGTTTGTGGTTTCAAGCAAAGATGTTGCGCAACCAGTAGCCGTACGCTATGGTTGGGGTGACTTTATGCCTGGCAATGTGCATGCTGGCAACTATCTTCCACTCGTGCCTTTCAGAACAGATGAATGGGAATGAGCCCATTTTACTCTTTGATCGGGATTTGCACCGGGGCCATGGCTGCCTTGCTCGAAGTAGCGTGCTGTTTTTTCATTATCCGGATTGCGCCAGTTGTCCCATCCGGCAGGGGTGATGTGGTCGCCTAATTCGCAATCTATAAAAGCTGTATAGGCATAGGGGCGCCAAGGGCGCCCTAAGTATACCTTTTTCACGTCCTGGTCGGCTGTTAGTTGGCAGTTTTTGAAGACAAATCCAACTTCTACATCTTTTGGGGTGGAGGCGGCTGTAATGTAAGAATCAGCTTTGCTGTGGATTTGGCAATCGGTAAACCACGCTGTGGCGGGGCCGAATATGAAGTCGGTGGTGCCTTCTATATAGCAGTTGTCGAATTCAATCTCTGAATCGTGTCCGGCAAGGAAAAGCGTGTCTTGATCTCCGAGGAAGCGACAGTTTTCGAATTTTAGGTCGGTGCCCTCGGTATGTAGGGCTACCGCCTGTCCTACCCGGCCGGCATTATTGCGGATGGTAAGGTTTTTGAATGTCATGTCGCAACCGTCGACACGCATGGTATACGTGCGAAACGTGCCCATATTGTCGAGTTTGGCATAGTCGTTGTAGGTGATGATGGTCTTCTCAGGATCCTCGCCGATGAAATCAACGTTTTCTAACCAAGAGGGAATAATGACTTTCTCGTGGTATTCTCCGTTTTTTATATGTACAGTCACTCGGTAGTCCATATATGCTCTGATAGCCTCCATAGCTTCCGTGATAGTTTTGAAGTCTCCGGTGCCGTCTGCAGCCACAGTTATTTCTCGCATGTATTCCACACTGTACATAGAGGGAATGGCGGCGATCAGCAAGATCGTCGCCAATAAAATTTTTTTTACGTTCATGATGTCATTTTAAATGTTAGTCTTGTTCTTGTTTAGGGCCGTCTGCCGGATTGTCAATATCAACTGAAACCTCCGTCTCTGTCGGCTTTTCAGCTTCCACAGAGATTTCGATTTCTACGGGACTATCCTTGCCGATTGAAACTTTTTTTGTCGGAGAGACAGTCATCTTGGTCCAAACTGCATCCGGAATTGCTTTCCAAGCTGCGCATACAGCTCCCCAACGGGCATCGATATAGGCTACGCGCGGATGCTTCACAATTGCACGTATAATCTGCGGGACAACGTAGTCGAGAGTCATCTCCATCGGATAGTTCTTGTCTGAGTCAAGAAGAGGAGTGCGTATCCAGCCCGGTCTTATATCGGTAAATGTGATGTCTGCTTTTTCTTTATGGGCAAGTTGCTCAAGAGCCACGATATAAGTTTGGGCACATTTTTTCGAAGCAGAGTAGGCTGCCATTTCACCAATGCCGTTTGTTCCGGCCACACTTGTCAAAGCCACTATCTGACCTTTGCGGTTGTTGTCGCGGTAATAACCATAAGCGGCACTTACCATACGTGCAAATCCAGCCGCATTAGTGGCTATCATTTCCGCCTCGCGGTGTGGGTCGAGGGTAGGGTTGGAATAGCCGATTCCGGCCACATGGAAATAGATATCCATCCCCCCGAGCTTATCGATGAGCTCTTCCAGCTTTTTAGGTCCATCGTTGTGTGTGACGTCAATTGACTCATACTCCACACAGTCCGGATACTTCTCCTTCAGGGCATGAAGTTCCTTTGTATGTCTGGCTGCCAATCCAGTCTTTACCCCACGGGAGGCAAGGGCTTCTGCGACTGCCAGTCCAATTCCCGATGAAGCCCCCATTATCACTACTCTTTTCATAAGCGTGTTATTTAAGTTTCGCAAGCTTAATACTTTCAGCTTGCAATAGTTATTTTAAGATATAACACTATGGTTTTGTGGAAGGTTCAGTCATGATAAATTCTACTTTGTGGAAATATCGTGAGTTTTCGCTGATGAGGTCGTGTCGGCTCCTTTTAAGTCCACTTACCCAAATAATCTCATTATCCGACTTTCTGGCTATTACTCTTATTTGGTCCTTTTGGCTTCGGGTGAGTTTGGCATCACTTATAATATCGCTCACGAGGCGGGAGCCTCGCATACCAAGAGGAGACATGCGATCGCCCATCTTTGGAAACCGTATGATATAAGCTTCCGGATTGGAAGGCAGATAGGCTACTTTATGGTTTCGATTCCCTTTCACTTCTGCCATTGTATCGGAATTCATTGCCAATTGAGTCCAGATGAAGTCAGGGACGGCATCTGCGGCTATGGAATCTGTGACGACTAAGCGATCGCGTTCAAGAATAGCTTTATATCTCTCTGAAAGTTTCCAAGACCTGTCTTTGAATTCTTTATGGACCGCTTCCATTATTTCTTCTGCAATCTCTCCTTTACCATCATACGGCTCTAAAAACCTTAAAATAGTACCAATAGTGATTCCTTTACCATATATGTTGAGGGTATTTTTTTTAGGAGAGAGATTTTGAAGCTGCTTTCGATAGAAGTCTTCGATGATAGCAGATTCTTCTTTCAAGATGCTTACTGTTTTTGACAAAGCCTTCCTTGCACCGGGCCAACGACTTTCAAGTAGAGGCACGACATCACGGCGAATGAAGTTGCGGCGGTAATCGCTCGTTAGGTTGCTGGAATCAGTGATGAAATCCTGACCTATGGCTGAGAGATAGGCTTCGATGTCCGCTCTTGTTATATCTATAAGAGGACGTATTACTTTGCCATTGTCTCTGTCCATTCCTTTTAGTCCACGGTTGCCGCTTCCACGGAGCATATTAAGCATCATTGTCTCGATATCATCGTCGGCGTTATGGGCAACGGCGACCCTCTCCAGACTTTGTTCCCGACAAATGCGGAAGAAATCAGAATATCGCAGTTCGCGGCATGCCATCTCAATGCTGATGCCGGGATGTTCGGTCAAGTATGCGTCAACGTCATAATCAATCCGGTATAGCTTTACTCCAAGTCTATGGCATAGGTCGGTGGTAAACTTTGAGTCGCGGTTGCTTTCCTCACCACGAAGGTGAAAGTTGCAGTTGATGGCTTCAACATGGAGGTTGTGGCTACATACAATCCCGGCACAGGCGCAGAGGAGAGCGACGCTGTCGGCACCTCCGCTTACTGCAACAAGTACCCTATGGATGCCTCCCGATTCGAATGCCTTCCACACGTGCTTCTCAATATTTTTAACAAGCTTTTTATCCTTCATGAAAGTTGCTGTAAGGTGCACTTGGACGCATTGATGCCAATGCTTTTCATTTAACCATTTTTTAGATAGAAAAGCCACACCATCGTCATGGTGCGGCTTTTCATTGAATACAGTAGATTCCTTCCGCTTCTTACTTCTTGCTGCGGTTGCCGTAGCGGCTGCGGAATTTGTCGACGCGGCCAGCGGTGTCGACGAGTTTCTGCTTGCCAGTGAAGAATGGGTGCGAGCTGCTTGTGATTTCGAGCTTTACAAGAGGATAGGTCTTGCCGTCGATCTCGATAGTCTCACGTGAAGCGACAGTGGAGCGAGTGATGAAG
>CAYSMP010000048.1:0-22949 GCA_964432215.1 uncultured Sangeribacter sp. | reverse complement strand
GCAGTTATCATATCAAGACCCTTGCAGATGCTTGGTTAATGTATGTCGTTTAATTTTTGAGAGCTAAGTAGCTCGCAAAAATTAATGATATGATAAATGCGAGATAATCATGAGGTAGCTTGGCTGCGGAGCGAAGGAGCTTAGCGAGCTAAGCGACTGAACGACAATGCCAAGATGGCCAGGATTAGCCGCAGTTATCATATCAAGACCCTTGCAGATGCTTGGTTAATATATGTCGTTTAATTTTTGTGAGCTACTTACTTATAATCACAAAATTCAGAATAAAATATAAGACATAAGAACCCATTTTGTTAAACCTTATGGTTTATATGATTGTTTATTTTGAAATTGAAAAACACAAAAAATGAGAAAATGAAAAAGTACCTGTTTTTGATAGTGGCCTTGATGTTTGGCATCATGTCAGGATATGCATTTGATAAATACTCTGTAGATAGAAATGACCTTCCTGAGACAGCTCAAAAATTTTTGAAAGAATATTTTCCGAAAGCTAAAGTTGGAATGGTGAAGACTGATAAACACCTTCTAAAGAAAACTGATTATGACGTAAAACTCGTTAATGGAACGAAAATCGAGTTCAATAATGCCGGCAAGTGGACTTCAGTAGACTGCAAGACTCGGGAGGTTCCTGAAGGAATAATTCCGAGAGCAATACGGACATATGTAAAGAAAAATTTTCAGGATGTAAAAATCGTAAAGATTGAAAAGACATCTACTAAATATGAAGTAGGACTATCGGACGACGTAGAACTCACATTCAATCTGCTTGGACAGTTTAAAGGAATGAAGATGGACGACTAAACGTCCATCTTTTTTTTTGAAGTTTAAACAACTTCATTATATTAGATTTCTGACCTTCGGCGATATTCACTAGGACTCATCCCAATAATTTTTGAAAAAAGACGAGAGAAGTAGTACGGGTCGCTGATACCGACTTTATGACAAATTGTATTCATTTTCATATCTGTATCTGTCAATAGTCGACACGAGTGTCGGATTTTAAGATGATTGAAAAAACTAATAGGAGAGTGGCCTGTGCGTTTCTTGAATACTGCTGACAAGTAGGATGCTGATAAACCAGAATAATCTGCAATTTGCTGAAGAGTAATGTTTTTTTCTACATTCTCTTCCAGAAAGTGGATAGCAGCATCTACAATGTCATCAGGATCAGCATTTCCAGTCCCTGCTCTATATTCCGGAAGTAATATGAGAGTAGCAAGATAATGATGAAAAAGTGCTGAGGCATAGCGCAAGCTATCTGCATTCAATCCTCTGTCAAGTGTGGTGAAAATTTCTTCAAAGAGATTATTCCTATCACGTATCCTAGAATTGGAAGAAGGATCAATCACACCTATCTTACCATGAAGTTGGGAATATGCCGATGCAAGCGAACCTTGAAAGTGAATCCAGTATATAGTCCATGGTCTGACTGCATCCGCTCCATAGGAATGAGGGAATTTAGCCGGTAGAATAAAAAATGAATTAGATGGAACTCTGTATTTTTCACCTAAAACCTCAAACCATCCTTCCCCATCTATGCAATAGATAAGCACGAAGTCATCAATAGGGTGTTCGCGTTTTCGGAAATGGTTGCATGCTTTTGGATAATAGCCCATAGCCGTAATATGAAGAGCCCTAAGTATAGTATCGCCGGATGCAATATCAAGAATAAATTGAGGGACAACTACAGAACGTTGACCGGTAAATCCTTCCCTTATCTTCATCTTCTTTCTAAATTTATTGATCATATAATTTTTATTCTACCATCAGGACCTTTTATGGTGATAGTAGAGGAAGCAAAGTCAACAGGGCAGCAGATGAAGCTGCTTATTAATGCAAAATTAAATATAATTTTTAGAATAACCAAATAAAGTAAGATTATCCATCATTTGATTTGTTTTGTACATTTTAAAGACAAAGTAAAATCGCTAATTTTGTGGTTTAAAAAAAACGATAACATCTATGAAAATTCTAATCAACCGTAAGTTTATCTATTTCATCTGTTGCGTATCAGCCATGGGAGGATTACTCTTCGGCTACGACTGGGTCGTAATAGGAGGCGCCAAACCTTTCTATGAGGCTTTCTTTGGTATAGAAGCTGATCCTTCTATGCAGGGGCTTGCAATGAGTATAGCGATCGCTGGTTGCCTGGTAGGTGCAATGGTAGCGGGCTTCTTTGCCGATCTATTCGGGCGCAAACCGCTTCTTCTTTTCTCGGCGATTGTATTTTTGCTGTCAGCGTATATGACAGGAGCTGTTGACACATTTATCCCCTTTCTCATTGCTCGCTTGATTGGGGGAGTGGCCATTGGAGTAGCGTCTGGAATGTCACCGATGTATATTGCTGAAGTTTCTCCTTCTGAGACACGAGGACAAATGGTTTCCATAAATCAGCTGACAATCGTACTTGGTATCCTTGGCGCCCAGATAGTAAACTGGTTGATTGCCGAGCCAATCCCGCAGGGGTTGGAACTCCCTCCGCTCGACTCTTGGAACTGTCAGTCTGGATGGCGCTTGATGTTCTGGGCTGAAGCATTCCCGGCGGCTCTCTTTCTACTTCTTGTCCTTTTCATTCCGGAGAGTCCTCGCTGGCTTATTGGAAGAGGAAAAGAAGATAAAGCAAATTCTGTTTTTCTCCATATTGGAGGGGAAGAATATGCCCTTGCTGAAATAAAGGCAATCAAAGAGTCTGAAAAAGATTCGATGGAAAAGGGAAATCTCTTCAGCCTCTTTCGGAAACCCTATCTTTCACTCATCATCTTAGGCATAGTTATAGCTGTATTTCAGCAATGGTGTGGCACCAATGTCATATTCAACTACGCCCAAGAGATATTTGCTAACGCCGGATATGACCTCGGCGAAATGCTTTTCAATATAGTTCTGACTGGAGTCACAAACGTAATATTCACTTTCGTAGCTCTCTATACAGTTGACAGAATCGGGCGAAAGAAACTGATGCTTTTGGGAGCCGGAGGTCTTTTTTCCATATACCTCATTCTTGGATCCTGCTACTATCTTGAAGTATCCGGAGTGCTTATGGTAATTTTGGTAATGCTTGCAATAGCATGCTATGCTATGACTCTTGGACCTGTGACTTGGGTTCTTCTTTCCGAGATATTCCCGAATAAGTTCAGGGGCGTGGCAATGGCAGTCTGCACATTTGCGCTATGGACCGGATGCTTTACTTTGACTTATAGCTTTCCGATACTCAACTCTTCGCTTGGAAGCTACGGTACTTTCTGGCTCTATTCGGCAATATGCTTGGCCGGCTTCCTTTATTTCCGGAAGAGACTGCCTGAAACCAAGGGAAAGACACTCGAACAAATAGAAAAAGACCTCATTTGAACACCCCCCAACTCCCCAACCCAACAACTCCACAACTCCACAACCCCACAACTCCACACCCCAACAACTCAACAACTCAACAACCCCACAACTCCACAACCTCACAACCCCACAACTAAAATGGTAAAAGCTTGGAAAGAAAAAGTGGTTATACCTACTTATGAAGTAGGTCAACCTGAAAAAAATCCTATATTTCTTGAAAACAGAGTATATCAGGGCTCGTCAGGAGCGGTGTATCCATATCCGGTGATTGAGTCAATATCAAATGAGAAGACTGATCACGAATGGGATGCTGTCTTCATAGAAAATGAATATATTAAGGTAATGGTGCTTCCCGAACTTGGTGGACGCATCCAAATGGCATACGACAAAATAAAAAAGCGGCATTTCGTATACTACAATCATGTAATCAAGCCTGCTCTTGTCGGGCTCGCCGGCCCGTGGATATCAGGAGGTATAGAATTTAATTGGCCTCAGCATCACAGACCATCCACTTATATGCCTGTCGACTGCCGTATTGAGGAAAATTCTGATGGATCAGTGACAGTTTGGGTAGGAGAGACCGAAAGGATGACTCATCAGAAGGGGATGGCTGGTTTTACTTTACGCCCGGGATGCGCACGGCTTGAAATCAATGGTATTCTTTATAATCCAACTGATATTCCACAGACTTTCCTTTGGTGGGCAAATCCCGCTGTTTCGGTCAATGAGCATTATCGCTCAGTTTTCCCTCCTGATATTAATGCAGTGTTCGACCATGGTAAACGAGCTGTTTCATCTTTCCCAATTGCTACCGGCACATATTATAAGATGGACTATTCGGCTGGAGTGGACATTGCCAACTACAAGAATATTTTCGTTCCGACAAGTTATATGGGAGTCAACTCTAAATATGACTTTGAGGGAGGGTATGAATGCGATACTCAAGCCGGAATGCTTCATGTGGCCAATCATCATGTGAGCCCGGGTAAAAAACAGTGGACCTGGGGAAATGGCGACTTCGGACGGGCTTGGGATAGAAATCTTACCGATGATGATGGTCCATACATTGAACTTATGGCCGGTGTTTACACTGAAAACCAACCGGATTTCTCTTGGTTGATGCCTTTTGAGGAGAAGGAATTTTCTCAGTATTTCCTTCCTTATCGTGATCTTGGAATGGTGAAGTGTGCTTGCAAAGACCTCTTGCTAAATATCGAGAAAAAGGATCACAGTGATTCAGCAATACTTAAACTTTTTGCCACACGGAAAGATACGTTCCACATTATGGTGAAGGAGGCTTCAGGAGCCAAAATATATGAAAAAACTGTTGAGCTTTCTCCTGAGTCTGTATTTGAAACGGATATTTCGCTCAATGGAAAAGACTTGGAATCTGTTTCAGTAATCATAACATGGGATAGGTGTGGTAGGTTGGAATGGCAAGCCGAACCGGATGAGATACGCCCCGTACCCGATGCTGCAGAAGCCGCCTTACGCCCTGTAGATATTAAGACAAACGAACAACTTTATCTCACTGCCCTTCATTTGGAGCAATACAGGCATGCTACTTTTTCTCCCGTCGAATACTATGAGGAGGCTTTGCGCAGGGATCCTGATGATTACCATTGCAACAATGCCCTTGGACTGTGGTATCTGCGCAAGGGAAGATTCAATATTGCTGAGAAATATCTTGCAAAGGCAGTAAAGGTGATCATGCGTAGAAATCCTAATCCTTACGACGGAGAACCAATCTATAATCTTGGAGTGGCATTGAAATATCAAGGAAAGTTTGATGAGGCATATGCCCGCTTTTACAAATCTACATGGAATGGGGCATGGCAAGATGCAGGCTACCTTGCTTGTGCAAGGATTTCTGCGATGCAAGGTCGCGAAGACGATGCTCTATACGAGACCAAACGATGTCTATGCCGAAACTATCATAATCATCGTGCGCGTACACTTCGCGCTGCGCTGCTCCTTAAAATGGGCCGTAAAGAAGAGTCGATATCTTTGTGCGATGAATCCCTCTCTATAGATACTTTTAATTTTGGTTGCTTATTTGTAAAATGGCAGGCTACTGAAGATAAAGAAGTCTTGAGAATGTTGATTACACTTCTGAGAGATGAGGCACATAATTATGATGAATTGGCTGTGGAATTTATCGATGGTGGACTATTTGCCTCGGCTTTGAGTATTCTGGCCCTTGCTGAAGAAAGAGGGGCATACTCTCTTATGGGGCAGTATTTCAAGGCACTCTGCTTGTTGCGTGAAGAAAAAAGATCCGAGTCTCTCCAAGTCCTTAAGAAAGCCGCTTCTTCAGATCCCTCTCGATATTATCCAAATTCTCTATATGCAATAGTGGCTTTGGAGGAGGCACTGCGAGTAAATCCGGAAGACGCTAACGCCCATTATCTTCTTGGCAATATCTTCTATGATAAGCGTCAGTATGGACCGGCCATTGAAAACTGGGAAAAGGCTCTTGAGTTGGATCCTGAATTTCCGACTGTATGGAGAAATCTTGCTCTTGCCTACTTCAATAAGAAGCAAGACAAGGAAAAGGCAGTGGTGTATATGGAAAAGGCTTTTGAACTCGACCGGACAGACAGCAGAATTCTTATGGAACTCGATCAGCTCTACAAGCGTCTGCGCTATCCACACGATTTCAGGCTGCGACTTCTTGAAGACAATGCCCGCCTGACAGATCAACGTGATGACCTTATCCTTGAGCGAATCACACTTCTAAATCAATTAGGACGTCATGAGGAAGCAAAGGAACTCCTCGACTCTCATATTTTCCATCCCTGGGAAGGTGGAGAAGGAAAGGTGCCTATGCAATATCAGACTTCTCGGGTAGAACTTGCCAAGAAAGCAATTGCTGAAGGAAAATATGCTGAAGCTGTTCCCCTCCTCAAGGAATGCCTTGATTATCCGGTGCATCTCGGTGAAGGAAAACTCTATGGTGCCCAGGAAAATGATTTCTATTATCTGTTAGGTCTTTGCTACGATGCTCTCGGCCGCAATGAGGAAGCAGACGCATGCTTTGAAAAGGCTACCGTTGGACCTACCGAGCCGGCTGCCGCCATGTATTACAACGATGCAAAACCCGATAAGATCTTCTATGCCGGAATGGCCTATAGGGCACTCGGCCGGGAAGATAAAGCGAGGGCATACTTCAACCGTCTTGTCAACTACGGAAGGCAACATTATCACGACAATGTAAGGATGGACTATTTTGCTGTTTCACTTCCCGACCTCCTGATTTGGGATGGTGATCTAAATGACGACAACCTCCGGCATTGCCTCTATATGTTGGCTTTAGGCGAGTACGGCTTAGGTAATTTCGCACGTTCAGAAAAATATCTACGGCAGCTCACAGACCTTGACCGTAATCATCAAGGCGCCATGTCATTCCAATCTTTCATAGCCTCCCTAAAGACTAAAGACTAAAGACAAAAGACTGAAGACAAAAGACTGAAGACTCAAGACTCAAGACTCAAGATTCTCTTGAGTCTTTTTTTCATGAGGATTGGATATGTAGCGTTCATAATAGGCCATAATAAGAGAGGAAACAGGCAGGGCTATAATCATGCCAATTATGCCGAGTAGACTTCCCCATATGGAAAGGGAGAGAAGTATGATCGCAGCATTCATGCCCATTTCCTTGCCCATGATATGGGGAGTCAGTATATAGTCGCATATGCTCTGGCTGATAAGGTAGACGAGGAGGCAACTACCGAAAAGACTCATGAAGGTTACATCTCCATTTAGTGAAAATATTGCGCAGATGATAGCGACCGGGATAAGCGTCACATACTGAAAATATGGAATCATATAGAGAACTCCCACAAGGATTCCCATAGGAATGCCGAGCGGTAACCCAACTATTGAAAATCCTATGCAGTAGAAAACCATAGCACAAAGCGCCACAAGACCTTGTCCGCGGAAATAATGGTTCATGCTTGTCTGTACTTCATGTACTACCACCATGGCATTTTCACGGTATTTATGAGGAATGATAAGCTTGAATCCTCTTGAGATTTGTGGATAATCGATTAGGATAAACATAACGTAAATCAAAGTAAGAGCCCATCCGAGGACATCTACTATTACACTTATCGACTCATTGAGAAGGGATGTGCCTTTACTTATAAGCGATCCGATATGGAGTTCAGATAACTGCGATTTTATGTCGGCTGGACGGAAATTAGTTTCAACCCAATGGATTATATCTGTATATTCCTTGGGCATAGGTCGCTTCCCGGAAGTGACTTCATGAATTATTCCATTCATAACGTCAAGCTCCTTAATGACGTTTGGGAGAAACAACCATACAACTCCAACCACTACCGCAAGCACTTCAAGCACAGTAAGTATGGAGGAGAAGACCCGTCCTTTCTCATGTATAAGCTTACGATTTAAATCTACAAGGGGTTGGAGCATATATGCGATAAAGCAAGCCACAAAGAAGGGAAGCAGCACATCGCTAAGATATCTAATAAGCCATATGAGAACAGCAGCAATGGCAAGCCCAATGATGAGCTTCATAATCCGATCTATATTCCAAAAATGTTGGGTCTCTTGTGCCGACATATTGTTATGGGTATGATATAAAGGTAAATTAAATTTGAAGTTGTTTAAACTTATTTTTTTATTAAGATTTCGTCAGGTTTTCGAGTGGATTTTTCTTCATGAAGAGGGAGCAATGCGGGCATTGTGACCGATGAATGAAGGAAAATACGCCGAAAAGATGGCGGAAGATTAATAAAAAGAATTTTTTCTTTCATATTATTTTGGTTAATTTTATATTCGTAAATAAGTTTAAACAACTTCGAATTTAAAATTTTAACATTTGCGTTACCTACATGGTTCACCGACGGTCTTCTTTTATCTTGCCATCATCATATATATATGGAAAGTCACTCTTAAGATAGAAACCACTACGTGGCCGATACCCCTGCGGCTGCACTATGGCTATCGAGAATACGCGCATTCCTTTATTCCTTGCTGCATCAATCAACTCCATGGTCCCGGCTTCAATTTTAGTCCATAGGAAATCGGAGATCACAAGAAGGTCGGCACCTTTGAGTTCATTGGCAAATTCCCTGTATGATGAAAGTTTTCCCAGCTTGTCAAATATAAAACTGAATAGCTTATTCTCATCGTTGCCTCCTCCATATGACTCTGACAAGAAGCGTAAGAGTTTCCGACGCTGGGTGCTGATATCTTTCAGTACGAAAAATGAAATATTGTCAGAATAATTAAAAATGCAGACCGGACGGCGTTCTCTCTGCGCGACTATTGAAATTGCGAGGGCAAGTGTTTTGGCAAGTATCTCAGGTTCGTCTACCATTGATCCGCTTGTGTCAATACATACATAAATAGGTCCTGCCTGCAGCTTATCCTTCCGCGTCTCAGAGACAGAAGAAAATATCTGCAGTCTTTTTTTTAAATATCTGTCGAGAAAAACATTTTCTGAAGCAGGAGAGGCAAGGAGTGCGAGTTCGGAAGGTAAGATAGAATTAAGGTCGTTGCCGACCGTGATTCCATTTATGTCGCTCTTTGGAGCCGGCTTGAATTTGCCGCGCACCGGTTCGGGATTTCCACCTCGCCGGCCAATCTTTTCTGCAAGCCTGACGATTGAAGGATCTATTTTGTCGAGAAATCGCGCATCGGCCATATGTCCGTCATTGTGAAAATCTGGTGTGCTCCCACCGTTGGCATCCTCCATATAATCCTTGAGTTTAGGTGGAAGGCCGTCTGCAGGTTCACCCGTTCGGTTAGTTGTGTCTTTGATGCCATTTCCTAAATAGATGATTCCAAGGCTCGCTCCGTCATGTTCATCAGGATCGGGCATGCCTGTACTGTTCTCCTCCATCAATTTCAGCTCGATTTCCATTTCTATTTTCTTGCGCCACTCAGAGGCGAGAGGAAGCATATGTGATGCCATCCAGTCATTGAGGAAATTCTCTTTACGTATAGTCAGAATCTCATCGTCATTCCACTCTTCAGAGGATAAGGAATCTACAAATCCTCCTATTTTATAAGCTCCATATGTTTTCCAGAACGAGTCATTGTCAAGCACAGAATAAAACCTTGCGTCGCATATGATATCACGCATCATTTGATAGAATCCTGTTGAAGGAGTCTTGATGCTGAGTACAGATTCTGTGAGTGCCGCATGGTTTCGCTCGGCAATGGCGTTGCCGATTATCCTGCGCAGATAGGAGATATGCGATTTTTTCATTATCCCTTGAGTTGCAAAAATCTCTTCCGGTAAATCGCCGCAACAGCCTGTACCGCAAGAAATGCCTTGGAGCCACTTGTAAAGAGATTACGTTCAATATCTTGAAAGAGAGCATTCATCTCCATGTCAAAAATATTCTCAGTCTCAGATATGAATCCACGTCCAAGTTCCTGATCAGAGACAGTGCGGAGAGAATAAGAAAACCCATTGATATTGATCACCCCTTTTTTTTCATATCTTATGGCAAATTGTCCTCCTCCGCTGAAAAAGAGGGTGCCATCAGTTGTTTCCGATCCAAAGAATATACCTTTGGGATCATTGCTGATCATGTTGTAATCAGTCTTGCGAATCTTAAGTGGACTTCCTTCACAGTCTATTATATATGTAATGCCGTCTGGAGAATAGTAATTGGCATCCTTTCCTTTCTGGCCCCTTGCATGACGCTTAGGACTCTTGAATTCATCAATGATCTTTTTGAAAATTGCCGACACTACCACTTCCGCCGTCATCTGACGTACTTCGTCGATTAAGGAATCATCATTCCAAAGCATGTGGGTGAATAGAAGCACATCGCTGAAGTCTGCTATTCCTCTCCCATTGAGGCATGCCGACATTCGGAGCACTCCCATGCATTTGCTCCAACGACGGTCAGAAATATAATATCTAATGTTTCCCTCAGGAATTTCACCTGTGTCCGGATCTACAGCATGTGCCTTGGAATACATCTTATCGTGTAAGCTCACGACACAGTCAAGAATAGCATCTGACACCTCGATAAGACGGCTCTTTTCCTTTGCTACTTCGTAGTCTTCTTGTGAAATAGGAGAGAAGACTCTTCTAAACTCTTTCTTAGCATCAAATGTAAGAAGACATTTGAAGTTATCAGGCTTATCAATAGGCTCCACTACGTATCGGATAAGAAAACGGTCCCATAACGCCTCAAGCCCCTCATCCTTGGCCGGTAGTTCGTTGGAGGCTGCGATAAGGCCTTTCAGTGGGAGAGGCATTTCATTATTCCCATTAAGGAAAACCTTCTCATTCAGTGCCGTCAGCAATGCATTTTGAATCGCCGGACCGGCCTTCCAGATTTCATCAAGGAAGACTACATCTGCTTCTGGAAGAAACCCCGATGTCATTCGTTCATACCTGTCTTCATCTTTAAGCTTGGTGATGCTGACCGGCCCGAAAATCTCATCAGGAGTCGAGAAGCGTGACATAAGGTATTCGAAAACGGAGGCATTTTCGAAAGCGGTCTTAAGCCGCCTTGCAATCATCGACTTTCCTACGCCCGGCAGTCCCAGTAGAAAGATACTCTCCCCGGCCATGGCGCTTAGAAAACACAAGGCGATGACTTCGTCGCGTTCCAATATGCCATGCTTCATTCCATCGAGAACTTCTATTGTCTTGTCCCTGAGATTCTTCATCAATAATTCATCTTAGAAGCTTAATTTGACTTCACCTTAAATTACTTACTTCATCCTTTTCAAGATATTGTAGCTGGGTAATACCCCAAGTTCTCCTGCGCGTGATAAGTCGGCAAAAGCTTCGTTCTTTTTTCCTGCCGAGAGTGCACAAAGTCCTCGGTTATAATATGCCGCCCCAAATTCAGGATCAAGCTCAATTGCTTTTGTGAAGCATTCTGCTGCTTGTGAATAATCACGTTGTGAGTAGAGAATGTACCCTTTGTTGAACCATGCGTGAATCAAACGCGGATCCAGCTTTGTGGCATAGTCAAAATCGGCAGCGGCCATCGCAATAGCTTGCATGGCCAATCTCTGGTCTTCCTGCAAACGGGCATTTTCATAAAGAGCTACACCCCGACTTATATATGCAATGGTGAATTCAGGGTTTGAAGCAATAATTCGATCGAAATCCTCAATAGCTGCCTTATAATTTTTTAGCATTGAATAGGCCACCCCACGCGCAAGCAGGTCGGCAGGACGTACTTTATTTCCGCTACTTGAGATTACTGACGTATAACTGTCGGCCATTTTGAATAAAGCATCATAATCTTCATCGCTTAATCCTGACTGAAGAGGAGATAGGTATAGTGGCCGAGTAATATATCTTCCTCTGTTGAATGCGTCAAGAGCTCGGAAATAATTCGTCACGCCTCCAAGAGATTTTGAAGGTGGATTGAACGATATGGAGTAAAGAGGTTCAGGCTCGGCTATTACATTACGGTCTTGCACGCGTCCCTTGATACGTTCATTGTAGGAAAGCTGCGTTTGAGGAAGCTCCTGTAATGTCACAAGTTGATTGAAACGGTTCATAACCTCATTTTCGTCTTCCGCCTCACCTTCCGGTGTGCGATTCGCATTGCGAGGAGTTCCCGCTGCAATCGTAGGACGATCAAGAGGATTGCTTTCAGGGTTTGCTACATATTTTCGAACAAGACTTTCGGCATGATTTATATTAGCACCTACAGCCTTAAGGTTGCCAAGGTTTCGTTCTGCCTCCGCAATTGCATAGTAGACAGGATAGAAAGTTGGATATTTCCGGGCAATACTCTTAAAATCTGAAAGTGCTTCCTTATATTCTCCAGTCTCAAGTTCTACAAGTCCCCGGTTGTAGAGAGCGTGGAAGTTTTCAGGATTTAAGGAAAGCACTGTAGAAAAGTCTTTCTTCGCATTGATCAGGTCTTTTACCTCAAACCGTAGGAGAGCCCGGTTGAAAAGAGCTGCCATATTCTGAGGATCAAGTTGCAAAGCAAAGTTATAATCCGACATAGCCCCCAGATAGTTATCAGTATTATACCTGATGTAAGCTCTGTTGATATAAAAGCCTGGTTCATCCGGGTAAAGCTTCACGGCTTCATCCATGTCGTTGAGAGCGGTTTCCCAGTTCCCCCTCGTACATTCTATATCTGCTCGTATAAGATATGGATTGATCATAGCCCTGTTAAGCTTTAATGCTTTATCCACATCATCAAGAGCTGCGACCGTATCTTCACGCTGAAGATTGAGGGTAGCTCTTGCTGCGTATCCTTCTTCAAAGCGTGGATACAACCGTAACAGTTGATCCATAACTTGAAGTGCTTCATCGTTCTTCTTCAAAGTAGTAAGAGCAACCCCTTTATAAAAAAGGAAATATCTGTCGGTGGGATCATGTTTTAGGCCCTCGTTGTAGTCTTCTATGGCAAGAGAATCGAGCCCAAGATGCTGGCGCGCAAACCCTCGGAGTTTATAGGCCTCGGTCTTGAATTTGTTTCTGACCAAAGCTTCTGTGCAGTCCGCCTCCGCTCCTTTGTAGTCATCGAGACTCATTTTGGCAAGACCTCGGAGAAAATAAGGATCTGCGAGATAAGGTTTGGCCTTGATAGCTTGATTGAAATATTGTATAGCAAGCATATAGTCATCCATCGAAAGAACATTTCTTCCAATGGTGATTACCTGCTCAGCGTTGATCTGCGCCTTCAAGGATATAGGCAATCCAAGACATATGAGGGGTAGAATGTATTTTCCGAAGCATTTCATACTTGCAAAGTTAACAAGTTTTTTTGAATTTTGCAAACCTGATAAGCATTGGGAACGTTGTAATTGAAGAAAGAAAGTAAAGAAACAGTAATCTAATTCAAAAAGATCTTAGATTGAATATTATGGAAAAGCAGACAGTAGTCATCATAGGAGGGGGATTTGCCGGAATGAATCTTGCAAAACGCCTTGACACGAAACAATATGCGATCAAAGTGATAGACCGTAATAACTATCACTCTTTCCCTCCATTGTTTTATCAGATAGCGTCTTCGGCACTTGATGTGCCAAGTATTTCATTCCCTTTTAGAAGGGAATTTAAAAAGACAAAGGGAGACGTCGGGTACCATATGGGGCACGTCAAGAACATTGATGTGACAGCAAAGACCGTTACCACCAGTTATGAGACAATAAAATACGACAAACTCGTCATTGCCGCCGGCTCAACCAACAATTATTTTGGAATGGAGGGACTTGATGAGAAAGTGTTTGGCATCAAGACTTCAGGAGAAGCAAGCCATACTCGCGATGAGATTCTGGACCGACTTGAAAGGGGTTGCATGGAAAAGGATCCTGAACGCAGAAAAGAATTGCTAAGTTTTCTCGTAATCGGAGGCGGTCCGGCAGGAGTGGAAATAGCTGGAGCTTTGGGCGAAATGAAGCGAGATGTTTTGCCGAGGGAATACCCTGAACTAAATCCGGAGGACATGACCATAACACTTGTGGAAGGTGCGGATCGACTTCTTTCCGCCTTTGATCCAAAATTAAGTCAGAAAGCTTATGTATATTTAACTCAATTGCTCGTAGATATACGTCTCAATACTGTAATGAAGGGATATGACAATAAGATGGTGTCATTTGGCGATGGACACCAGGAGTATTGGGAGACTCTGATATGGACAGCTGGAGTAAAGGGTGAACCTATGCCGGGAATCCCACAGGAGATGGTAGGAAGAGGTGGACGCATCATAGTAGATGAATACAACAGAGTGAAAGGAGTTGATGACTTGTATGCAATAGGCGACATAGCTATGATGCAAACCAAAGATTATCCCAACGGGCATCCACAAGTGGCTCAGCCGGCGATCCAGCAGGCGAGAAACCTTGCTAAAAATCTAAATAAAAGGGAAATGAAGTATCCTTTCAAATATAATGACAAGGGAACAATGGCAACCGTAGGGCGAAACAAAGCTATCGCTCAGATAGGAAAGATGACCTTTTCCGGCACATTTGCATGGATTCTGTGGATGGCTATCCACCTCATAAGCATCCTCGGAGTAAGGACAAAGGCAACCGTACTTCTTAACTGGATATGGAATTATTGCACTTATTCTACCTCTCTCCGTCTTCTTATGCGCCCGGTGAAATTCCCATTGAGAAAGCATTGGGGAGATTAATTGAACTCTCTTCCGGGATATGAACTAATTGCCGGTTGGAATTTTGGGAAATTTTTGTTAACTTTGCAAACCCGGAGTCTCATATGCTTTGAGGCTCTGGGTGCGCCTAAAAATAGATAATATGAAGATACGAAATACAGAGATTAAGATAGCAGCTCTTGGACTTGCTCTCGCGTTCAGTGCAACCGGTTGCTCAGTGTTCAAGCCCTCCTCCAATCCTGAAGGAAGCGGCAAAGGCCTACAAGGATGGGTAGAGACTGAGAAACTTCAGGCCGCAAAAGATGCCAAGGAAGCTCGAGAAGAGGCAATAAAAGGAGAAAAGGCAGCTAAAGCAGAAGCAGAGAAAGCTATGGCTAAGGTAGATGATAAACTTCAGCAAATCGCAGATGGGCAAGTGAAAGGTTCAATTTCAGGAGATTGGGCTATAGAGACGGTATTAGGGAAAAAAGCAATTGGAGAAACCGCGCCATTCATTAAGTTTGTTACAGATGAACACCGCATTTACGGCAACAATGGATGTAACATTATCAATGGAGTCTACATATCGAATGTAAGCGACAAAACTATAGCTTTCAGAAATCTTGCAACTACAATGAGGCTATGTGCGCAGAATAATATCACAGACACTGAGATTGGGGAAGCGCTGGGACTTACTGTCAGATATAGTATTGAGAATAGTGACAATGATGAGACAATACTGCGCTTTTTTGATGCAGGAGGGAAAGAAGTTATGGAACTGATGCATCGGGATTTCCATTTTCTTGACGGTACTTGGGCAGTGATGGAGATCGACGGAGAGAAAGTCAATATTGACGGAATGAAGATAGCGCTTGACGTAGACGAAAAGCGCATGCACGGCAATACAGGTTGCAACATCATAAATGGAGAACTGGAGACTGATATGGATGCCGCAAATTCCATTTCATTCTCTAAAATCGGCATGACAAGGATGGCTTGCCCTGACTCCGGATGGGAAACCCGGATGATGGTAGCGCTCGAAGAAGCCGTCACTGCAAAGAAGGTCAGTACAGATGAAATAGAATTCATAGGAAGCAATGGCAAGCAGGTGATGCTGCTGAAAAAGAGCTCTCCAATTGAAGACTAAAATAGAAAGTTGAAATTCCTGATATGGAAGTAAGAATAGACAAATGGCTGTGGGCTATGCGTGTCTTCAAGACCCGCACCATAGCGACAGAAGCATGCAAGAAAGGTCGCGTGATGATGGGAGGAGTGCCTGTAAAACCCTCTCGTTCCATCAAGGAGGGAGATGTAATAGAGGTCAGAAAGCCTCCAATCACTTATACCTTTCGGGTAAAGGCCACTGTTCAGAACCGACTCGGTGCTAAATTGGTGCCCGACTATCTTGAAAATATTACGCCTCAAAGCCAGTATGATCTTCTGGAGATGACAAAAATTTCAGGATTTGTTGACCGAAGAAAAGGGCTTGGCCGTCCAACAAAAAGAGACAGCCGTGAGATGTCACGATTCAAGGAGGATTCTTATGCTGATACCTACTTTCTTGATTGGGAGGACGACGATGATGATGAGTCAGACGACTGAATCATCAAGACAATACAGATCAAATACCGCGCTCAGTAAAAATTGGCGCGGTTTTTGTTATAATGAAATGTTATGAGCAAACGACAGATTGAAATAAAAGGGGCGAGAGTCAATAATCTTAAGGATATTGACTTGGCTCTTCCCATAGGTGAATTTATTGTGATGACTGGCGTCAGCGGAAGCGGCAAGTCATCGTTGGCTTTCGACACTCTTTATGCCGAAGGTCAGCGCCGTTATGTGGAGAGTCTCTCCGCCTATGCACGTCAGTTTCTTGGACGTATGGCAAAGCCGGAGTGCGACTATATAAAAGGGCTCCCTCCGGCCATCGCTATCGAACAGAAAGTCAACACCCGCAATCCCAGGAGTACGGTCGGGACATCGACTGAAATCTATGATTATTTGCGTATGCTTTTCGCTCGGGCCGGTCACACCTTTTCCCCCGTCACCGGAGAGGAAGTAAAGCGGGAGACCATTGAAGAGATGGTTTCACAAATACTGTCTCTGCCAGAAGGTACTCGTCTCGCTGTCTTGATAGATCTAAATATTCCGGAAGGACGCAATGTTCTCACTCAGCTTGATATCTACATCAAGCAAGGATATTCCCGTCTCGAAAAAGACGGGAAGTTTGACGCGATCTCTGATGTGGTTGAAAAGATTAAGAATGGCGACCTTAGCGAGGATGAGGCAATGTCCTACCGTTTACTTATCGACAGGCTTGCAGTGAGTGGAGAGAAAGATGAAGTATCACGTCTCACAGACTCTTTGGAGACCGCATATTTCGAGGGTAGAGACAAGTGTATAGTTAAGATATGGGAAAAAGACGGGGTCAAGGAAAAAGAGTATTCACGCCAGTTCTCGGCCGACGGTATAGAATTTCGGGAGCCGACAGACCTGATGTTCAATTTCAATAATCCTTACGGTGCATGCCCTACATGTGAGGGCTTCGGCAAAATCCTCGGCATAAGTGAAGACTTGGTGGTGCCTGATAAGACTCTTTCGGTCTATCAAGATGCAGTGGTGTGTTTCCGTGGAGAGAAGATGAGCGAATGGAAAAACTGGCTCGTCAAACTCGCTCCTTCTATTGGCTTTCCCATTCACACTCCTTATATGGAACTCTCTCAGGAAGAGAAAGATATTCTTTGGCATGGAAAAGGAAAATGGGAAGGTATCGACGGCTTTTTCAAATGGGTTGATGAAAATCAATATAAGATACAATATAGGGTAATGAAAGCCCGCTACCGTGGTCGCACCGTGTGTCCCGACTGTCATGGAGCGAGACTTCGTCCTGATGCAGAATACGTTAAGATAGGAGAGAAGAGCATTACCGAACTTGTGCGAATGCCTATCTCTAATCTCAAGGCATGGTTTGACGAGCTTAAACTATCCGAGACAGATTATTCTATAGCTAAGCGGTTGCTTGTGGAGATCCGCAGCCGTCTCGATTTCATGGATAAAGTTGGTCTCGGCTATCTTACCCTCGACCGTCTCTCTTCCTCGCTTTCCGGCGGAGAAAGCCAGCGTATCAACCTTGCTACTTCTTTGGGAAGTTCATTGGTTGGTTCGCTCTATATTCTTGATGAGCCATCTATCGGCTTGCATTCGAGAGATACCGAGAGACTGATCAGTGTTCTCCGAAACCTCCAGAAGATTGGAAACACTGTAGTTGTAGTGGAGCATGATGAAGATATCATGCTTGCTGCCGATGAAATAGTGGATATTGGAAAAGATGCAGGCCTCAATGGTGGAAATGTAGTTTTCCAAGGGAATTTGCAGGAAGCGCTGACGAATGCAAACATTGAAGGGTCATATACTCTCGATTATCTTTTAGGAAAGCGTGCCATTACTGTGCCTGAGTTCAGACGCCCATGGAAAAAATATGTGGAAGTGATTGGAGCGAGGGAAAACAATCTCAAGGGGATAGATGTCAAGTTTCCGCTTGGAGTGATGTCGGTCGTGACCGGAGTCAGTGGGAGTGGGAAGTCTACGCTTGTGAGGGAGATTCTCTATAAGGCGATGGTAAGACTTCTTGGTGATCCTTGCGACACTCCGGGCGCACATAAAAAAATAGGTGGAGATTGGCAATCGGTTGGGGCTATTGAATTTGTTGACCAGAATCCTATTGGAACGTCATCACGATCCAATCCGGCTACCTACCTGAAAGCCTTCGATGAAATAAGAAAACTTTTTGCAGAGCAACCTCTCGCAAAGCAACTTGGATTTACACCTGGATTCTTTTCCTTTAATGCAGAGGGGGGAAGATGCGAGGAGTGCAAAGGAGAAGGTACGATCACAATCCCAATGCAATTCATGGCTGATATCACGGTAGAATGTGAAGAATGCCACGGCAAACGCTTCAAACAAGATGTGCTTGATGTAGAATACCGAGGAAAAAACATATTTGATTTCCTTGAGATGACAGTGGATGAATGTATCACTTTCCTTCAAGAAGATGCAAAGAACACGCAGGTGAAGAAGATTATAAAAAAGCTTCTTCCGCTTCAGGAAGTAGGACTTGGATATGTAAAGCTTGGGCAGAGCAGTTCATCGCTCTCAGGCGGTGAAAGCCAACGAGTAAAACTTGCCTACTTCATTTCGCAGGAGAAGCAGCCGCGCACTATGTTTATCTTTGATGAGCCTACCACGGGACTCCATTTCCATGATATCTCTACGCTTCTTAAGTCTCTCAACCGACTCATTGAAGCCGGCCATACCGTTGTAATTATAGAACATAATATGGATGTGATAAAGAGCGCTGACTGGGTGATAGATATTGGGCCTGAAGGGGGCGAAGCTGGAGGAAACCTCGTAATAGCAGGCACTCCTGAAGATGTAGCTGCATGTGAGCAATCATACACCGGGAAATATCTCAGGGAAAAACTTGATGTGAAATGAAGAAAAGAGTTTTGATGGCTGCAAGCGTGGCCATATTACTGAGTGCATTTGGTTGCAATCAGGAGAAAAAAAATAAAGACCGTACTGATGCTACAGTGATGTATGAACGTATCTGTAAGCTGACGAAGGAATACACCGACAGACTTGAAAATGTTCCTGATAGTGCAGATTGGGCAGAAGTATGCTTAGAATTTGAAGAAAAGCTCGATAAGATCAGTCTAAGCTACCCACCCGATACCGATCTTCTCCTTACGGAAGGACAGAACGATACTATCTACAATTTGATGCAGGATTTCGTCAAAGCAAAAGAAAAGCGTATCCAAGGGCTCCTACATCCTGTAGTGGAACTTGATTCTTTGGATACGCCCGATAGTCTGGATATAAAGGAAGCTGCAAAAACGTCTAATCCCGACTGAGCACATGCATCTCACAATCGCGGCAATTGAATTCAAGAGTAAATGAATCCTTACCGGATTGAAGAGACAGGGGTTCGGAATATTTTCCGAGTCCCTTTTTCTTTTTGCACATTCCAAGCTCCCGAAGTATACAATGGCGTGTGGTCATAAGCCTAAGTGCCTTGCCATCGGAATGCTTTGTGGTTTCGATGGCTGGTTCGATTTTCTTCACTCCATGCTCACGGAAGAATCTTTCGGCTAAACTGTTGGCAACGTTATCACGGTAGTCAAGCAATTCAGAGAAATATTGCGATTCAATATGTTCTTTTCTTCTATATTTATAAGGATATGTGGTCAGATTAGCTTCGTCAAGGGCTGCTATGGCCTGTCTTCGCAAATCGGTTAGCTCACCGGCTGGAATAAATACAGATGGTTCAAGTTCAGATTTAAATGAGGTCAGTCTATAGACAGTATTACCTAATTTTGAGAAAATAGGAGTGTAATCTTGGGGACGCTTTGCTATGTCACGGGTGCATCGCATAGGTATCCTTACTTTACAGCCCCGCTCATCAGAAGCCGTCAGGCCGGTATCATCAAGCGTGAAGGAAACTCCAATTTTCCGCTGAGCAGTTTGACGCTGTAATTGCTTGTCCCAAACACGGTCGAAAGTGCGATGGATTGTTGCGTCTGAGGGGATATCTACAGGTTTTGAAGTGATGATATGTTTTCCCTGGACTCCATTGACCATGGTTCCGGTGTAGCACCCCTGTCTGTCGAAGAAACTTATGCCATCCCCATTGTTAAGTTTGGTGACATCTCGGATGATCTCTCCAAGTGATTTAGGTGTATCAGCTGAAATTATGCCATGTGGGCGCCGTGTATCAATAAAATAATGAGTAAAGCCTCTGTTAAAAGACTTGGTTAATTCGGGAATAAAAGATATGTCTGAGGCGCCGCAGCTACTGCGAGTATAACTGTCTGAATGATCAGAAATAAAAGCGTCGATAGCCATTCGGTAGGCAGCTACTGTATTCTTTACATAAGCGGCTTCTTTAAGGCGTCCTTCTATTTTGAAACTTGAGATCCCCGCTTCAATCATCTTTGGAAGTATATCGATTGTATTTAGATCTCTGAGTGAAAGGAGGTGCTTGTCGCGGCTTATTATTTTGCCGGTCGAATCTGAGAGTGTATACGGTAGTCGGCAAAGTTGTGCGCATTCCCCACGATTTGCACTGCGTCCACATGATGAGAAACTTGCATGGCATCTTCCGGAATAGCTTACACATAGGGCTCCATGTACAAACGACTCTAATGGTATGCTAACTGAATCTGACATCAGGTGTATCTCCTCAAGTGTAAGCTCCCGGGGGAGCACAAGTTGGCTGAAGCCAACATCCTGCAGGAATTTGGCCTTTTCTGGTGTACGGATATCGCACTGAGTGCTGGCGTGAAGCTCTATAGGAGGTATATCCATACGTAGAATACCCATATCTTGCACTATAATCGCATCGACTCCTATATTATAAAGTTCACTAATCAGTCGTTCTACCTGTCGGATCTCATTCTCATATATAATGGTATTGACTGTAACATAAACCTTCGCTCTAAACATGTGGGCGAAATCGACAACACGTTTTACATCGTCGATTGAATTTGCAGCATTCCGGCGGGCTCCATGGCTTGAGGCCCCCATGTATACGGCATCAGCACCATGAAGGATTGCCTCCATAGCAATATCCGAGTTTCCGGCAGGTGCAAGAAGTTCAAGTTGCCTGACCATTCTGATTGCTATTTCTTCATCATTCTGTCGAGTATTCTTTTATCTTCTCGCTCCTTGATGGCTTGGCGTTTATCATATTGTTTCTTACCTCGAGCAATTCCAACAACTAATTTTGCGTATCCTCTATCGCTGATAAAGATTCTGAGCGGAATCAGAGTAAATCCGGGATCGGATATAGCTTTCTCTATTTTAGCAATCTCCTTTTTAGAGAGAAGCAATTTTCGATCGCGTCTTGCTAAATGATTATTGTAGGAACCATAGAAATATTCAGAGATATTCATACCTTTGACCCAAACTTCTCCATGGTCAATCATGCAATATGAATCAGTAAGAGAAGCCTTTCCGGCTCTAATTGATTTGATTTCTGTCCCGGTCAGCACCATTCCGGCTGTATAAGTATCACCTATCTCATAATCAAAAGAGGCTCTGCGGTTTTTGATATTTATGTTTTTAGCTTCCATTATTTTCTTTCTTTAATCTTTATATCAACAATTTTAATGCACGATTCAGCTCCAAAAGCCTTGTCTTAGTCCGTGCGAAACTAATTATGCATTATGAATTATGCATTAAAACTTAAAATATCTTATCACATATCCACATGAACAAGTACGGCATCACGATTATAGTGACAACAATCGTGACGAGACATCGGTTTTGGTACTGTTCAGGGAGACGCAAGAACCGAATACCTTTGGTGATAATGAATGCTGTCCAAATTGGTAGAAAAACTGTAAACGGTTCAAGAATGGGGAGTATCTCCACCGGAATCCAGAACAAAGCAAGACTGGAAAGCGCATACTGTACGATAAGTTTGAAATACTGGGTCTCTGTCTTCGACTTTGCGGCTAACGGGAAGAACCAACGGCAAACCACCTGCACCGCAAAATAACTGAAAAAGAAAGAAACAAAGACAGATGCAGCCATCAGAAGGGTAGCCGAGAGATCAAATTCAGCATGATAGAACCAATCGCAAAACTGACAGACCGAGGCGAGCGCAATAAGAGGGTAGAAGCATCCAGCCGCTGTTTGTTCAGGTTTGAATCGGGAGCGGCGAAGGTTTTTCCATCCTGCAGTGCCCGTCATAAGGATGTCGAGAAGCAGAAACATAGGGGTATAGCGCTTCTTTTTCCGATCATTGCTTTCTTCTGTCACCAAATCGGAATCAGGGAGTATGTTGATATCGTCGGAATTAGTATCACTCATTGTAGTTTGAATTTCTTTTTTGATATTCTCGGTAAAATTACAAAAAAAATTCCGTATATCAAAAATTCCACCTTATTTTAGTACGTTCCGCATGTGTCAACATGCGTCATTCCCCTAACTTTTTCAAGGACTCTTTCAAATAACTTAAGTTTCGTAAGCTCAATTTTCTTAAGTTCTAATTCTTTAGCGCAGGAACTGCGCTTATTCTCTGCGTTCTCCGGGCGATGCGAAGCAGCCCGTTTCCATTGCGAGCTTGCCAAAACCGAGTCGCGAAGCTTCCACAAAGTATTGAAACTCTGCGCCTCTGCGGTCTCTGCATGAGATTTTGAGAACTTGCGAAAGTTGAGTCAAATAAAAATAACTTTTACCTATGTGTGCCCTCTTTCACTCTGTGTGCCCTCTGTGTGAGCCTATACTATACAAAATTTGACTCATACCTGAGTAGTCATCAATTTGGATGAATGTTCAGCTATCTTTCTCTGTAGCCTCCCTGAACCAGCGAAGCGAAGTTCCTCTGTGAAATTTAAAGAGTCTATATCTTATTTTATCATAGCCTATCATAATATTTCACTCTGTGTGCCCTCTTTCCCTCTGTGTGCCCTCTGTGTGCCTATACTATACAAAATTTGACTCATACCTGAGTAGTCATCAATTTGGATGAAT
>CAYSMP010000047.1:0-23969 GCA_964432215.1 uncultured Sangeribacter sp. | reverse complement strand
TATCTCATTAAACCAGCGTAAACTTTACTAAGTTATTTTTTAATCATTACTAAATTTCAATACAAAGGTAATAAAAGAGAATGAAATAAGGAAATATCCCGACTTAATTTATGTAAAAAATAGACTGTCTTTTCATCCTGCTAAAACTATGATAAAATGACTTGAGTGTTATTTTGTTGATATGCAATTAAATGCATATGTATTGAAATATTGTGCAAAAAGTTAAAATTGTTTAAATAGTTCTTAAGTCGTTGAGAAATAAGACAAATAAGTTGCATGTGTCACAAAAATGTATTATTTTTGCAACATCAAAAAATAATACCCGATAATGAAGAAGAAACTCTATATAGCGATAGCGATGATACTGATGTGTGGAATGACCCAGATTGCGGCTGCGAAGACTCGCAACGCTCATGCCGAGGCACACCGTCATCAACTTGCTGCCGCTAAAAACATAGGACTCGATAAGAGCACTATCACAAGAATGGTAGAAGAGGATATAGCAGCTCGCGAGAGTGTAAAGGCGATAAGTGCTGAGACTGACGAGCTTCTCAACGACCTTCTGAGTGAAGCACGTAGCCACATCGGTAAAAGATACTCAAGAGGCAGCAAAGGTCCAAGCGCATTTGATTGTTCAGGATTCTCGAGTTATGTTTACCGCCAGTTCGGTTATTCACTTTCTCCTTCTTCACGTGATCAGTACAATCAAGGTGAGAAAGTAGAGCGTAAGGAACTCCGTAAAGGCGACCTCGTTTTCTTCAAGGGTAGAAGTGTTAACGGCGGTGTTGGTCATGTTGGCATAGTGGTTGATGCTGATGAAAAAGGCAACTTCTCCTTTATCCATGCTGCTACTTCGAAAGGTATTACTATTTCCAACATTAATGAGCCTTACTATTCATCAAGATTCATTGGAGGAAAGAGAGTGATTGAATGATTGAAATTTTTTGAGAGATTATAAAAATTATTTGGAGCCGCTTTTTGAGCGGCTTTTTTTTTTACTCTTGAAGTCTTTAATCTTATTTTTTTATCAAGATTTCGTCATGTTTTAGCTTATCAAGGCAATTTCTTTATGAAACTGCCATGACGAGCAAAAAGATTATGAAGGTTAATATAAAGAATCTTCAGTTTAACTCTTCATTCTAGGTTTAGAATTCGTAAATAGGTTTAAACAACTTCCATTATATTCCCTTTGGAGAGTATTGTATACTCATAAAAGAATAGTGTTTTATTTAGAATGAGTCTAAATAGCAACAAAAGGGTATTGAGAATCAGGGAGGATGAAAGATGGTATAAAAATAGGTGTGGTGACGTATTGTTTTTTTGAAAATTTTATCTTAACTTTGCAAACGATTTCGTCAAAAACGGAATGAAACAGGACCAATACCGGAATGAATATGAACGGAGATTACAGAGAAAAATGGAGCAGATGCCTCGATATTATCCGCGATAATATCGGGGAAGAGCGTTTTAAGACTTGGTTTTCTCCCTCGAAAGCCGTCAGGTATGAGGGCAATAAACTTATCTTGAGCCTTCCATCCAAATACTTTATGGAGGAGTATGAAGACAGGTATTTCGATATTCTTAAAGGTGTCCTTCGTAAGGAATTTGGTCCGGAGGTTCAGTTGGGATATGAAATAGAGGTAATCAGTGGTGACCGCCAGTCAGCCGTTAATTATATTAGCCCGAATCGTAGCAAGGCTGTAGACACTAAATTCATGCAGTCTATGCAGCGTCCGGCCTCTGATTTCATGAAATCGAATGGTGGAAAGACTGTTGAGGTAGATCCTCAGTTAAATCCTGCGATGACATTCGAAAACTATTGTCTTGGCGACAGCAACAAGCTTCCCTATACAATCGCCCACTATATCGCTGAAAATCCCAATAAGTCAGACTTCAATCCTTTCTTCCTGTATGGTGCGGTTGGAGTAGGAAAGACTCATTTGATACAGGCTATAGGAATCAGGATAAAGGAAAGAAATCCTCGTGCGCGTATTCTTTTCCTACCTATGCGTCAGTTCCAGAATATGTATGTCAATGCCGTGATGAACCAGAAGGTGCCTATTTTTATCAACTGGTTTCAGCAGGAGGTTGATGTGCTACTGCTCGACGACCTTCAGGAGATTTCAGGTAAGAAATCAACAGCAGAGACATTTTTCCCGATCTTCAATTACATGCACAACAACGGTAAGCAGCTCGTGTTTACATGTGATAGACCTCCGATGGAGCTTGATGGTCTTGAAGATCGACTGATCGACCGCTTCAAATGGGGCGTGACGGAGGAACTTCCAAAGCCCGACTACTCCTTGAGACGCAATATACTCAAGTTTAAGGCTCAGAAAAATGGTTTGGCTCTCAACGATGATATCATTGATTGCATAGCAAGCGGCGCTACGGGGAGCGTAAGGGAACTTGAAGGGATCGTTATGGGACTTCTGACCCGATCAATCACTCTCAACTGCCCTGTGACGCTTGAATTGACAAAGGAAGTGATGCGACATACAATCAAATCGGCTCCTTCCAATCGTCCCGTCAACTTTGATATGATAGTAGATGCCACTGCTGAATACTATAAATTGAATCCGGACGTGATATTCACTAAGAGCAGGGTAAGAGATATTGCCGATGCAAGGCAAGTGATCATGTATCTGACCCACGATCTGACAGGCCTGTCTTCTTCAGCTATAGGAGCAAAGCTCAACAGACGCCATGCTACAGTGCTTCATGGTATCACTGCGGTGCAAGACAGAATTAAATATGCCAAAGACGTGCAGGATGCAGTCACTGCTATCAGGACTGAAATCAATCGGATGACAAGCGTAAATATATAATCAAGCATAAATATATAATAAAATCGGGAATCCTTTTTTAGGATTCCCGATTTTATTTCCTTTATTTTTGAAATGACGGGGATATATTATTCTAGAGAGTAGGTGAGATATTCAAGAAGCAACAGAAGGTCGGAGCGCGATGCGCCAAGAGAGATGAGTATATCTATATCGGATAATATCATTGATTTCCAAAGGCGTTTTTCGTCGTTCGGACGAACTGTCAGTCGATAAAGGCGCCCCGCTTCAGTCATTTCTTTGCGCAGGAAGGCTATATGGCCAAGCATCCTGTAGTCTTCTTCTGAAAGACTTATTTGAGGAATCTGCTTTATAAGGGATTCTGCCTTTTCAAGATCCTTGCTGCGGAATGAGCATCGTGCCATGCGACGCAATATCTCGGGATCTTCAGGAGTCTCATAATCTATCCGATAGAGCTCTTTGAGTGCATCATCCCAGCGTTCGGCATCCATCATGGTGTCGGCGATTAGAAGGGAAAGAGTGCGGTCAAACGCTCCGTCCTCCTGACGGGCCATTTCAAGATATTCCAAGGCATTGCGGTAGTCGCCTTCACGGCGATAGCATATACCAAGCCTACGCGCTATCCATCTACTCTCAGGATTGAACAACTGGGCTTTCATATAAGCTTCAATTGCTTCCCGATTCCCGTTAGGCGCTTTCTCAAGGCAGAAACCGATCTTTTCCCATACGTGCGGACTGCCGGATGCGGATCGTGCTACTGTCTGCAGTAGTGGCAAAGCCTCATGATAGTAGCCCCTCTTAAAATAGAACTCCGCTATAGGAGCCACATAATCTGCAGATTCCATCACTTCTGCTACGACTGGGATTGACGTGAAATCAAGTGCTTTTGCAAAAGGATCGAAAAACTCAGCTCTTTTTGGGAAAAGTTTGTGGAACCGGTAAAGGTCGCGGAAATAACGGGTCAATTCCTCCTCATATTCAGCTCCCGCCTTAAGGGCTTTCAATTCGCGAATCTGCTCCTTCATTTGATCTGTCTGGGCCTTCATTTGAGAGAGCATCATGTTACGTTGGGCCAAAGGCATTGAGGCGAGGGAAAAAGCGAATGAATATTTATCTGAGTCGCACATCAGTCCGCTCATTTCAAGCATTGCTGACACTCCGTTGTCGTCTATGGTCTGGAGCGAGCGCAGCATAGGGTGCTGCACAGTGAAGGGCAGAAACCAGTTGCGCACCTGGCGGAAGAATGGAAAATTCTTAAGGTTGGAGAATGCCACCATCATTACGTCTGCTCCGTCAGATTGCATCTCTGTGAGTTCTCTAAGTTTTTCTTCGAGCCCTGAATCGCGCAATATTTCCTCCCATTCCGGATTTGCCTCAAGATCGGAGAAGGACGATTCCTCAGACGTCTTTTTTAATTTTTGGATAATGTCGGGAGCAAACTGCATGAGCCCGGGGATGACATCGCGTTGCATCTTGCGCGATACTCTGTCGGTGTCTCGAGTGCGTACGGTAGTCTTCACCACTTTGCGTATTTTTTCCGGCATTCCATCTATATCGGACAGTGTCTGAAGCGCCTCTTTAAGTCGTGCATCATCGGAGGCCTCCTCTGTCCAGCGGCTAAGTGCGAGAATCAAGGTTGAAAGTGCTCTTGCCGAGATGCGAATGTCTTCGGCTTTTGCAAGAGCCACAAGCATAAGGAATGCATCTCTTGAGTAGTATCGCATTAGAGAGAGACCGACTCCTGCAATTGCCAGAGAGACTGTGGTGTAGGGGAGGGCTCCATTGAGTGTGGAAGTTTCCACTGCAGAATATTCCTCCGCTTTGAGTGAGTCAGCAGTCCATAGGATATTAAAAATTTTCTCCTCCTCTGTTTCGATCTGTGGCATGAGAGTATCAGGATACTGTCCGGAGCTTAGAGCGAGATCTGCCATAGCCTTAAGTTCGATAATCTTATCGATGGATGCCTGCAGGGATGAAGGACGCAGTCTGCACATTCGCAGGGTAGAGAAATATAAATCAGGCGAGTCTGTGGCAGCGGAGTCTTTGTCGATCTTCTGGGCTATGTCAAGCATATCAATTCTGATGGTAGCCAGCATAGCCTCACGTCCGGAGTCAGTTAGTCCGCGTGCAAAATAATCGAGCATATATCGGTAGGTAGATTCCAACTGCGCAACACGGTTGAGCCCACCAGCCACCGGTACTTCAGTCAGTCTACGTCGCAGAAGTGTGAAACAGTCTTTATAGCGCCCTGCTTCCAGGAGCTTCTTCATTTGTTCGGGGAGAGTATATTTTACTTTATCTTTCATTTTTCTTTATAATTACGTGCGAAAAAGTAGTGAAAAAGATTACACCATATAAATAAGAACAAATTAAATGCCAAAAAACGATGAAAACTCCATATTTTTTATTAATTTTGCAATTTGATAAGTAGCTCGTAAAAATTAATGATATGATAAATGTGAGATAATCTTTAGGCAACTGGCTGCGGAGAGAAGAAGCTTAGCGCGCTAAGCGACTGAACGACAATGTCAAGATGACCAAGATTAGTTTTGTGAGCTACTTAGGGTTATTGAATCATGGATAATGCATTGTTCATAATTCTTTTCGAAGCGAATCGGTAATAAAAACGAAAACATATAAAAGAAATGGTAATACAGAGATGGCAGAGTGTCATGCTCCTTATAGCGGGAGTAATGATGGGAATATTCTCATTCTGTTCGCTTGGGCAGATTCAGGCGGCAGACTATACATTCAATATAACAGCCCTCGGCATAGCACGCGAGGGGATTGCGACGGCTCCTGATGAGGCCTCGGGGATTTCTACGATTAGCCTCTTCGTGCTCTCACTCCTTGCCTTTATACTTCCTCTCATCGACATATTCTGCTTCAAGAATATGAACCTTCAGAAGAAAGTGGCGCTTGTTTCTGCACTTTTCGCCGCTGTGGCTGGAGTCATTGCTGCGTTTTCTGCTTCCAATTTTGCCTCAGAGTTTGGCGTTTCAGTAGGATGGAGCACATTTATCTGCGCTCCAGCAATAGCTCTGATTGGCGACATCCTTGCCTACCGACTCATTGTAGGCGACCAGAAGAAACTCCGTGCGGCCGACCGCCTGCGTTGAGAGTAAAATGTTTAGAACAATATATTTGCAAGATCATGGCAAAAGAATTAAAGAACTTCACAAAAAGATCTGACAACTATTCCCAGTGGTACAATGAGCTCGTAGTAAAAGCTGACCTCGCTGAGCAATCAGCAGTGAGAGGATGTATGGTCATCAAGCCATATGGATATGCTATCTGGGAGAAGATGCAACGCACACTCGACGACATGTTTAAGGCCACTGGCCATCAGAATGCATATTTCCCACTCCTAATTCCGAAATCCTTCCTCTGCCGTGAAGCGGAACATGTAGAGGGATTTGCAAAGGAATGCGCAGTAGTGACCCATTATCGTCTGAAAAATGACCCTGATGGCAACGGTGTGGTGGTAGATCCGGAAGCAAAACTTGAAGAGGAACTCATCATTCGCCCTACATCGGAGACTATCATATGGAATACTTATAAAAACTGGATACACTCCTATCGTGACCTCCCTATCCTTGTCAACCAGTGGGCCAATGTAATGCGTTGGGAAATGAGGACAAGAATGTTCCTCCGTACGGCGGAATTCCTGTGGCAGGAAGGCCATACAGCACACGCCACAAGAGAAGAGGCCGAGGCTGAAGCAAGAAAGATGCTGGAAGTATATGCAGACTTCGCTGAGAATTATATGGCTGTTCCTGTCATTAAAGGTGTCAAATCGCCCAACGAGAGGTTTGCAGGTGCTGTCGATACATACACCATTGAGGCAATGATGCAAGATGGCAAGGCTCTGCAGTCTGGTACTAGCCACTTCCTTGGCCAAAACTTTGCAAAGGCTTTCGACGTGACTTATATCAACAAAGAGAATAAACCTGAATATGTTTGGGCTACCTCCTGGGGCGTATCTACCCGCTTGATGGGTGCTCTGATCATGACTCACTCCGACGATAACGGCCTTGTACTTCCTCCTCATCTTGCTCCTATACAGGTGGTGATCGTGCCAATTTACAAAGATGCTGAGGGACTTGCCAAGATTTCTGAGAGAGTGGATAGCATCGTGAAGAACTTGCGCGCTAAAGGTATAAGCGTCAAGTATGATGATGCCGACAACAAACGTCCGGGCTTCAAATTCGCTGATTATGAAGTGAAAGGTGTGCCTGTTCGCTTGGCATTGGGAGCCCGTGACCTTGAGAATGGCACTGTAGAAGTTATGCGTCGCGATACTCTCGAAAAGGAAACCCTTCCGCTCGAAGGAATCGAAGATACTGTAGCTGCAATGCTTGAAGACATTCAAAAGAATCTTCTCGAGAAGGCTCGTAAATATCGCGAGGAGATGACTACTACGGCTGACACGTATGAAGAATTCAAGGAAAAGATAGAGCAGGGCGGTTTCATCCTCGCACACTGGGATGGCACTCCGGAGACAGAGGAAAAGATCAAAGAAGAGACGAAAGCTACCATCCGCTGCATACCTTTCGATGGAGATACAACTCCCGGCGTATGTATGGTGACCGGTAAACCCTCCGCTCGAAGAGTGATCTTCGCGCGATCATATTAATTGAGAATTGAAAATTCAGAATCGAGGATTATTCCTAAAAAGAATAATCCTGATTCTTAAGACTTTACGTTAAGAAGTGGAAATGAAGAAGAAAGTCCTTATGTTGGCAGCGATGGGCGCATTCTCTGTAGCTGCATCTGCTGCCGGTCCACTTAAGGCCGAAGACTATTGTGACTTAAAGATATGTGTTCCTGCCGGAATAGGAGAGATGCGCCCTCTCGCTGACGGGAAGACCTACAGCATGGTGAGCAAAGATGGCCGTAAGATTGATATCTACAGCTACGAGACCGGAAAAAAGACAGGTACACTCTTCGACCTGGATGCCGTAAAGGGTGACCTTAAAATCGACTCTTTCAGCGGTTATCAGGTGTCGGAAAACGGACGAAAGATCCTTCTTTGGAACGATGTCAAGGGTATTTGGCGCTATAGCTTTACAGCCGAATACTATGTCTATGACACTATGCGGAGCACAATGCAACGTGTTTCCGAAAAAGGGGCTCAGCGTGGGGCTACCATGTCGCATGATGGTCTGAGAGTTGCCTATGTTAGAGATAACAATATCTTCATTTCCAATCTTGACTATAGGACTGATATAGCGGTCACTACCGATGGTGCCGTCAATAAGATAACCAATGGCGCACCCGACTGGGTTTATGAAGAAGAATTCGGAGTGCAATGCACTCTCTGTTGGAGTGGCGACGATCAGACACTCGCTTTCGTGAAATGGAACGAAACAGATGTCCCTGCATATAGTTTCGATGACTATCGCTCTTACTGCGACAAGGATCCGTTGGGTGACCCATATCCTAATTCATTTACATATAAATATCCTCTTCCAGGCTATCCCAATTCGCGGGTATCGGTACATGCCTACGATCTCAACTCGAGGGTCACGAAAGAGATGGAGCTTCAACTTGGCAAAGACGACTACGTGCCTGATATCCGGTTTGACGGTAAGGGTGAGCGACTAATGGTCATGAAACTCAACAGAGACCAAAATGATCTAAGGATATTCAGTGTAAATCCTGCATCTACCGTGGCTACTCAGGTATATTCGGAGCAGAGTAAGGCGTGGATAGACAATGATGTCTATAATATGGTGCATTATGGCAACGAATCATTCGTCATAGCTTCCGACAGAAGTGGCTGGACTCATCTATATGAATATAGCTATAATGGACGTCAGCTGCGCCAGATCAGTAATGGAGAGTTCAATGTGACGGCCTACTATGGTAAGTCAGCACTTGGAACCCACTATATGCAGACTACCAAACTCGGTGCCGTCAACCGCAACGTCGCTGCCATTGATGCCAAGGGCGTGATGAAACTGCTTCACGACGCTCCCGGATGGGAATCATGCTCTTTCAGCAAGGATATGACCTATTATGTCAGGACATGGAGTGATCTCAACACTCCTCCTCAATATACTGTATGGAGCACTTCCGGAAAGAAGATAAGCGAGCTTGAGATGAATAGCGCTTATGCTGCAAAATATGCTGCTGCTCCAAAGTTTGAACTTACCACTGTCAAGAATGACCAGGGTAGTGATATGGACGCCATGATCATGAAGCCATCTGGTTTTTCTGCTTCTCAGAAATATCCTCTGATGATGTATCAGTACAATGGACCCGGATCTCAGCAGGTGACCAACAAATGGCACCTTGACGGACTTAACTACATTGCTCAGTCCGGTTACGTTGTTGCAGTAGTAGACGGACGCGGTACGGGCGGTCGAAGCACAGAATGGGAGCACAGCGTATACATGCACTTAGGAAAGTATGAGACTCAAGACCAGATAGCTGGAGCAAATGCTATCGCAAGGATGCCTTTTGTAGATGCTGATAGGATGTCTCTCTTCGGTTGGAGCTACGGCGGCTATATTACACTTATGGAGATGACAGCTGAGAATACTCCCTTTAAATGCGGTGTGGCTATGGCTGCAGTGACAGATTGGCGGTGGTATGATAGTATTTATACTGAACGCTTCATGCGTACTCCTGCTCAGAATGAAGAGGGCTATGCTGAGTCATCTGCTATAGCAAGAAGCCACCGGCTGAAGGGGCGTCTTCTTATCATGAGCGGATCAAGCGATGATAACGTACATTTCTACAACACACTGAAATATACATCTAAACTTAGTTACGAAGGACATCTTTTCGACATGATGGTCTTCACGGGTATGGATCATTCGCTCCGCACCTGCAATGCCAGAACCCAGCTCTACAAAAAGGTTGTCGACTTCCTTGACACCCACATAGGCAAATAAGATATACCATTGTAAGATATACAATTGAATTACTGACAGCAGAAACGAATATGGAGGACTTGAGAAAAATCAACAGTATGCAACTCTATTATTTATGGAGAAATCTCGCCATTTCTCTCCTTTGTATAGGGTTGGTCATGTGTGGTTCACACATGGTGCCATTCTACATGGCGCCTGTGGTCTCATTGCTGTTGAGCGCCATGCTCTACACCATGTTATGGAACAATAGCGTGAGAGGGGAGAGTGGATGTATGGTAGTAGTGGAGACTATGCTCTACACACTTATCTGCTATACATTTCTGAGTGTGCTTCTTGTCGTGATAGAAATCCTTGAGCTTTACAAGTTCCCGGATGAGATGATATTTTTTAATGATCCTTATCTTCCCTCACTGCTCCTGCTTCCTACCGGGCTTGCCGTGACTTTATTTGCACTTTTCTTTAGAAATTCCATGCCGTCATATAAGAGATTCAGGCTTGAATATGGCAGCAGGAAGGAGCGTGGCTATTTCGGCTACATCTCCAATAAGGAAATGGATATACAGTTACGAAACCTTGCAGTTGTATTTGGCATACTTTCTGCTATTGTATGGTATTATTACCTAAATGAGTATGTCAGTGTCAACCGCAACGGACGAGACTGGTACGTTTTCGTCTGGATTGTAGTAATCACGGTAATCATAGACGAGATATCCTTCATGATCCGTTATTACAATCTCTACCTTGACCTTCTGGAGCATAATGAGATCATCACTCCTGAAGAGTTGAGTGATGTGACAGCGCGCACTTACTTGCGCTTTTACGTCATATGTGGAGAATATGTCTATATTGATAAAAAAGCCTTTGACCGACTTAATCAAGTGAAGGGAGTCTATGATACTCCTTTTATCACGAAGCGCACTATCAATGGTATTCCAATCACTGAAGTAAGGAATATTGTAGAGAAGATGACAGGGAAAAAAGATGGTGAACTGCGATTCTTTTTCGGACGTCATCTCGATGGAGTCGACAAACACTCTCTTCTGAGATATTTTTATTTCCTTGACGGTGACATAAAGGACTATCAAGATATGGGGGCTGAAGGAGAATGGGTACATTTCGATGAAATTAAGAAGATCTATAGTCATACTCCGGCAAAGATGGCTTCAAATGCGCTCAACGACCTTTCGCGGCTCTCTACAATCATACTCACCGAACGAATCTTCGATGAGGAGGGCTATCGGAAAAATAAAATTAAGTCTTACAAGGGAAATTTCACTTTAGCCGATGTAAGAAGGAGCAAACTTGATCTTCAAGACGACAAATGGATCAGGATTGCCAACTTTAATAGCGATACAAAATTCTTCAAGCTGAAGAAACTTCTTCGCGAAGCTGCCGGCAGGAAGAGTGAAAGTCCTGTGCGCAAATAATGCTCCCATTCAAACAGAGAGAATATCATGTCAAGACCTGATATTGTTGCTGTAGTCGGACCTACAGCTTGCGGAAAGACACGTCGGGCTGTGGAGATAGCAGCGGCTTTCGGAGGGGAGATTATCAGTGGCGACAGTCGTCAGGTCTATCGTGGGATGGATATAGGCACTGGAAAGGATCTCAATGAATATGGAAGCATTCCGTATCATTTGATCGATATTGCCGAGGCTGGAGAAAAATACAATTTGCATAAATTTTTGACTGACTTTCGAAAGTCAAAAGATGAAATACTCAGTCGTGGGAAACTTCCGGTGCTTTGTGGAGGTACTGGAATGTATGTGGAAGCTGCTCTATCCGGTCTTAATATGCCGGCTGTAGATCGCAACGAGAAGTTGCGTGAATCCCTCTCAGGAAAAAGCCTTGGGGAGCTTACGGAAATACTGATGTCCTACAAAAAGCTTCATAATACTACAGACATAGATACACGCGAGCGTGCTATACGGGCTATAGAGATACAGCAATACTATTCCGAACACCCGGAAGAAGCAGTTTTGGCAGATAGGCAGACTGCGAAGCCTCTTGATGCTGTGGTGGTTGGTCTTGATATTCCTCGCGAAGCCCGTAGGGAAAGGATAAGCCGTCGATTAGATTCAAGGCTTGCCGAAGGTATGGTAGATGAAATTGCAAGTCTGATAGAAAAGGGCGTGAAGCCTGAAAATTTAATCTACTATGGTTTGGAATATAAGTTTGTCACTCTCCATGTTATAGGGCAACTTAGTTTTCAAGAGATGCGGCAACAGCTTGAGATCGCAATCCATCAGTTTGCTAAGCGGCAAATGACTTGGTGGCGGGGTATGGAGAAGCGGGGGATTCCTATAAAATGGCTACCTTACGACATGGATGACGGAGAATTTCTTGAAAATATAGATATTTTGCTTAAGAATCGACAAAAATAATCAATATAGTATTGTAAGATCAGAATATAATCGCTATATTTGCAGAAAAGTCGGGTTGACCGGTTTTTGAATATTTTAAGATTAAGTACAATTAAGAACATGATACTTGCAGGCATTTTTGACGCATCGCAGTTTTTTCAATGGTTTGTGGAGAACGCAAACTATCTCTTCGTGTTTCTTTTCATGACCATTGAGAGCAGTTTCATACCCTTCCCGAGTGAGGTTGTAGTGCCTCCGGCTGCATATTTGGCCTGCACCAACACTGGAGTCGGCAGTGACATGAATATATTTTTAGTTGTCATTGTAGCTACACTTGGGGCTCTGTGTGGGGCATTCGTAAATTATTTTCTGTCATTGTGGGTCGGACGTCCTATTGTATACGCATTTGCTGACAGCAAATTCGGCCATGCCTGTCTGATTGATCGGGAAAAGGTTGACAAGGCCGAGGCTTACTTCGACAAGCATGGTGCTATTTCTACATTTGTCGGCCGTTTGATTCCTGCTATTCGTCAGCTTATATCCATACCTGCCGGATTATCAAAGATGAACATTGGTGTTTTTGCTATCTTCACTTCTCTTGGTGCTCTTGTATGGAATGCTATTCTTGCCGGGTTGGGCTATTGGCTTTCGCTTCATGTTTCTCCTGACGAGTTGTTTGAAAAAGTCGAGCAGTATAATAGTTACCTTACTTATGCAGGCTACGCCCTTTTCGCAGTGTGCATACTCTATATTCTTTACAACGCATTTAGAAAGAAAACCTACTCCAATCAGAAATAAAGACAAGGAAATGAAGATATCGCCATCGTTGCTTGCTGCTGATTTCCTTAATCTCGGTAAGGAAATAGAAAAGATCAATACATCTGAAGCTGACTTCCTTCATTTAGACGTGATGGATGGGGTCTTTGTCCCGAATATTTCTTTCGGTTTTCCGGTGCTTCAAGGGATAGCTAAAGAGTGTCGTAAGCCGCTTGATGTGCATATGATGACTGTAGAGCCGGAGAAATGGATCTCGCACGTCAGAGATTTGGGTGCCGCTATCATGAATGTTCATCAAGAAGCATGTCTGCATCTTTACAGCACTGTGCAGCATATCCATGAGGCCGGGATGATGGCTGGGGTCACATTAAATCCGGCAACTCCTGTGGAGACTTTATCAGATATTATTCAAGACCTTGACCTTGTATTGATCATGTCGGTAGAACCCGGTTTTGGTGGTCAGCCATTTATACGGCATACTTTGGATAAGGTCAGAAAACTGAAGGCTCTTCGCGATTCAAGCGGATCGAAAGCCATGATTGAAGTTGATGGAGGGGTCAATGCCAAGACGGGTGCTGAACTTGCTTTGGCTGGTGCAGACATACTGGTGGCAGGAAGTTATGTTTTTGGAAGCGAAGATATGAATGGAGCCATCATGAGTTTGAAAAGACTTGCCTAAAACACCTATATAATTATAATTTTTAACCTAAATAAAACATCATGAAGAAACTCATCAGTAGCCTTATGCTGCTATTTATAATTGGAGGCATTTCATCATGCCATAATGAGCTGGATTCAGAAGACTCCGGCAACAATCGTGGACATGGAGTGAATGAAAAGCCTCAAATGAAGACCCTTACTATGTCGTTTGGGGGTGACTATATTTCAGAGACTGAAGAGCCGCTGCAAAGAGCAGAAGATGGCGAGACATATACCGCAATAAATGTATATTATACAAAGAGTGATACAGACGGAGCCAAGAAAGAAAAGTATGCTTATGGGCTTTTTAAAGGTACTGATCCAATTTCGATTGTTGTATTCACTGGATATGAGTATAGCTTTGAGGCAACGATTTTAAAGGAGCGAGAGGATAAGGTAAGGATGTTGAGTGGAGGCTATACGGATCCTTTCAGGCTCCATGATGGTAGCTCGGAAAATTTTGATAATGCTTGGAGTTATATTTCTAAAGATTTAAATTCTTTTCACTATACTTATCTTATCGAAGATGATAATTCAAGAAGTTATTTCTGCCAGCTTGCTTCAGGAACGGCTTACGTAAACTCTGGTGGGGATCTGCTTGATGGAAATGGAAATTCGATTACAGTTGATAGATGGATTCGTTATCCAAGAGTCAAAAGATTCTATGGTAAACTGGAAAAATTTACTCCATCAGATGATGAAGAGGAGCAGATTGAAATTCCAATGGAATATAAATGTTTTGGACTTAAGATAGTTATGGAAAGTATTCCAGAACACACGTATGTTTCCATAAAGGATGTAACGACATACAACGGACCAACTCCAACTGATGAGCCGAATCTCGTTTTTACAAAGGACTTAAAATTGGGTTTAGATCCAGAATATCCTAATTCTTGGGAATGTATTTATTCATTGAATAATTTCTCTACAGATATTCAAGAATTTAGCATAAGATTTGATTGGATGAAGGGTGCTGGAAAGTCTGAACCAGTTATTAAGAAAGTAAAGGTTGAAGCCAAAAAGAAGAAGGTTCTGAAAGTGACTTTTGATGGAGAGACCAGTGAGACGAAGTCTGGAAATATTGTTTTTACCAATATGGAGGATGATCTCGTAGAAGATCCGGAAAGTTTCAGTTATACTTTCGGAAAAAAGAACTAATTTAATGTTAGCGTTTTGAAGAGCGTCGTTCTGAGCGAGCAAAAAGGTTATGGAAAATGCTGTTGGAAGTAATCACTCGCTCGCGATGTTCTACATCGTGAAGAAGACGGTCGCGATCCTCTTTCGTGGATGATTCTTCGGGATGAGCCATGTGGCCGATCATTAGAAGCACCAGTACCATCGCGAGGAGGAGAACAACTACGAGCAATATTTTAAGGAATGTAATCATATGTGTGTTTTATTTATATTATCTAACAAACTTAAAATTTAATTATTAAAAAACTCAGGAGGTGCATGATACCAGCCTCTGATGAAGTACATTAGACGAGACTTAGTTGCGAATGCCTGAGTAAGCTTGTGTTTACTTCTACAACATATAAAAGAGGTGTATGGTTCAATTTTAGAAATTTTAAAAAAAAATAGTATTTTATTAAACCATTAAATTCCCTAAGCGTTTTATGTATGAAACCGCGAGGGAGACGGGTGCTAAAAATAGCATGAAGCACCGGACAGTCTGCAAACGATTTCCACCGCCCTGTTGGGCTGAACCCTAAACAAAGAAAAATGAACAAAAACACTAAAAATCCTAAAGTTATGAAAAGAACCCTTCTTGTGCTCGCAGCAGCACTCACACTGAGCGGCAGCGCCTTCGCTCAGTCGAAGACAGAAAAGAAAGCACTTGAGTCATTCATCTCTCAGAATGCTCCCGTTTTAAGCCTTAACGGTGCTAAACTCACCAGCATGACTGGCGTTAAGATCGAAAACGGTAATGTTACCGAAATAGACCTCAAAGGAAAGAAACTTCAGGGTACTCTCGACCTTAGCAACTTCCCCGCTTTGACTAAGGTTGATGTTACTGACAACGAGCTCACAAGCCTCGTAGTAGACAATTGCCCAAATCTCGTAGAAGTGAATGCCGGTCGCAACCAGCTGAAAAACTTCAGCGCTCAGAGCTGCCCACAGCTCCAGACCTTGAAACTCTACCGCAACCGTCTTTCTGAGGTTGACCTCAGTGGTGTTCCATTGTTGAAGACTTTCAACATTGCAAGCAACTTCCTCGTTTCTCTTGACGTGGCTAACTCTGCAAATCTTGAGACTCTCAATGTAATGAGCAATCGCCTTGAGCAGCTCGTAGTGACCAACTGCACCGCTCTTAAGCACCTCTATGCAAGCTACAATGAGCTTCAGCAGGTATCTCTTTCCGGTTTGACTTCTCTGCAGAACCTCAACGTGAGCGACAACAAGATTTCTAAGCTCTACCTCCAGAATCTTCCCGCTCTCTTTACTTTGCTTGCAAGCGACAACCACATGACAAGCTTTGGTATCAGCGGCTGCCCTATGCTGAGCGATCTCTGGCTACCTTACAACTCACTGACTCAGTTCTCTGTTGAAAACTGCCAGAATCTCGCTTTCGTTGACCTTCAGTACAACAACCTCTCAACTGTTATGCTGAGCAACTTCAGCCAGCTCCAGAGAGTAAATGTAGCGCAGAACCCGCAGCTTGTTACACTTGACGTTTCCTTCGACTCCATCCTTCGTTTCGTAAACGTAAGTGGCGACACAATGCTGACCGACTTCCGCACAATGGCAAGCCCGCAGCTGCACCAGATCCTTGGCGTATGGAGCAACTACATATAATTCTCCATCACACAGAATCATAGAAAGCAATTTCAAGCCGACATCCTTTGGATGCCGGCTTTTTTATGTCAATATTTTGTATATTCCCCAATTTATAGTAACTTTGCATATTGATAAGTAGCTCGCAAAAATTAATGATATGATAAATGCGAGATAATCTTGAGGCAGCCAAGATGTCCAAGATTAGCCGTAGTTATCATATCAAGACCCTTGCAGATGCTTGGCTAATATATGTCGTTTAATTTTTGTGAGATATTTAATATAAAAAGTTCTGTTATGGATTTCAATATTAACGATGTTTCTAGAGGTGTCGTAAGCAAGTTCACATTCGGATTGCTTGTTTGTTTGACCACTTCTTATAGCGTATCGATGGCTGTTCATCATGGAGAATGGACTACCGGTTCGTGGATTTTGATTAGTGCTTCAGGTATAGTATTACTTGCTTGGATCATTTGGTTTTTCTATATGTATTTAAATGGGAAAAAGGTTATCCCGGTCCATCGTAAACCTGGTGCTGTGGTAGGTGTAATTAATGGTATCTTATTCGTGATCTGGGTAGTAAGCGAATACGTATGGAAGGCGAATCCTTTATGGGTAATCCTTGCTTGGTGTCTCTATGCTTTCTCGGCAATATATTATGCCGTCTATTGCTATAAGCACGGCAATGAAGCCTAATCTTATGGAATCTGGAAATAGCGAAACCGGTGTATTCCGTGAATTTATATTGATTGATGAAGAAGTCTGCGGACTCTGTTTATTCCCGGATCTTAGAAATTCTGAAAACGAAAATAAGGATTTGATGTGGCTCTATAGGATGTGGGCCACCATACCGGAACAGACCCACTCATGCAATGTAGCTGTTACTGACGGCTTAAGTAGATATTATCCGGACACTGATGCTCTTATTACATTTGAACGCGGTGTGCCTATCGGTATCAAGACGGCAGACTGTGTACCGATACTTGTCTATGCCCCCGACAAGCAAGGTATTGGAGCTATCCATGCCGGGTGGAAAGGTACTTTGGGTGGAATAGTAGATAATGCAATGGATGCTCTTGAAAAGAAGGGTGTCGATTCCACTCAGCTGAAAGTAGCATTCGGTCCGTCTATCAGTAAAGACGTCTACGAGGTGAGTCGAGAACTCGCTGAAAGCTTCATAGAGGCTGGGTTTGAGGCTTATGTATCACTCCCTAACGGACCAGAAGAAAAGCCCCATATCGACCTTCAGGGAGTCAATATGGAGCGGTTTGTCAGAAGGGGTGTGAAGCCAGAAAACATCAAGCTTCATTCAGGATGCACTTTCAGTTCAAAGATGGATGATGGGGCGCCTATGTATGCAAGCCATCGCCGCAGTGGGGGAGCGCCTGCGAGGATGCTGACCTGCATCATGCTATTGGATAGATAAGGCTGCGGATGATAAAAAAGGCGCACTGCAAAGTGCGCCTTTTAGAATATATGATCGATAATTAATCTGCTTTGTAAGTCTGCATGCTGATGGGATCAGATGAATCAACCCATTCATTGACTTTAGCAGTAAGCTTGATAGGACCGCCTATGATTTCATGGCCAGGATTTGGATCATCAGGATCTTCATATCCGCCACCATTTGTGAAGTCAAGAGTATAGATGTATTTTTTACCCTGCTCCCAAGTACCGGAAAGTGGAATTGAAGCCCAACCATATTCACGGGTGTTTTCAAAAGGATAAATGACATCGCCATTATCGTTTTCAGTGATTTTTACAAGAACACTCAGATAAGCTTCGCGTGCTACGTTATCAGGATCTCCGGTAGGCGACCACGGAGTCAAGGTCTGAGGAATAAACATTGCGTTGCCAGAAGTACCCATTATGTTCTGAGGGGTGGCGCTAAGTGTTATGGTATCGCAAGAGCTTGTCCAAACGGCTGTCTCATGCCAATCGTCAAGAGTCCATTCATTCGTATTGAAATCAAATGATCCGGTAGTTTGTGGTCGACCGATTCTCATACCGATTACTTTCACAGTGTAATCTGAATTTTCATTCTTTGCCTGAAGTTCTATCTGAGAAAGACGATGGTCGAATGTCAACTCGACTCCGGTTTTTTCATTTTTATCTTGGCTGCCGGAAGCATTTGCAGTGATGAAATCGACTTGATCGGCAATTTCTTCCGGGGTTACATAACTGTCAAGCTTCAGACCGGAATGGTCATCCTTAACAGTGATGTCAGCACCAAGCTCATCCATTGAAGGAGAGTAAGAGAAGAAGTTGATTTTATTATACTTTCCGAGCCATTTGTATTCTTTGCCACTTGCTGCGGTAAAGAAAGAATCAGCTCCCTTGTCAAACTCAATGTCGTTGAAATAGAGTGTGGGAACAAAACTTTTTGCTGTTGAGTCTGTCTCGAACGCTGTCACATAGATCTTATCGAGGTTGGCATTGGTAGTTTCAGAAGCACGGGTTCCGATTCCAGAACGGAAAGATATAGCATTATTGGTTTCTTGACGAACACTGACTGGTTCGTCTTCCGAACATGATGCAAGAGCGATTGCGCTCAATGCTACTAAAAATAGTGGTGTCTTTTCCATAATATTGTGTGTTTTTCAAGTTTTTCATTCCTCAAGGCAATTGAAATGGAAGTGGATTCGGTTTCTAATTGTCTTCTAATATCTTTATTTATATTACTTAAACGAATGTCAGTATTGGATGGTTTGATTAAAATATGTATTTTTTAAGAAAAAAATGTTACATCTTGAGGCCGATGTTTACAGCTTGCCATTCGTTGACATTTGTATTTAGGTCAGCATTTCCTTCCTTAGGAGGTTCCGGAAGATCAAGACCCCTCACAATAATATGTACATGTGTAGGATCCGGAGCTTTCGCCACTTGGTCGGTGACATCAAAGGAATGATACCACTTGCTTCCATCGCTAAGCACCATATATAATGTAAGATAATGCTTTGCGGTTGTAGTTGGACACTCTCCAAATGTAAGAAATTCTCCATGAAGGTTTTCTTCCGTTGCATTGCCTGAGAGATCAACTTTAAAAGAAACGGTATTGTCTGTAGCAGATTGTTGCCCATGACAATAGCCTTCTGCCATTCCTGAAAGAGTAGCATCTACAGCAGATGATTCTATGTCTTCAAGATTTTTGACATCGTAGACATCAACAATATAGTGGCATACTGCTTCTTGGGGATACATCGTTATGGTCTGCATCCCATCATGAGGTGTAATCGCAATATTATTGGTTCTGCTGCCCCACATCATCCCGGGGGTAGAAGCTATACGTTCGTTTTCTGTGCCTTCAGGGCGTGGGATTGTGGATGAATTGTCAGCTCTTGATCCAATCTCTTTAGCATCTTGAGTATATATCTCAAGGGATTCGACACTTTCATGATTGCGCATTCGAGCCCAATTTGTGTTGTCGGCGTTGATGCAAATCGCGTGGTGAGTTCCGAATGGAGATTTGATAAGGCCACCTGTTTTATTTGAGAATATGAATCGCATTGGGTTTCGGCCATCCTTATCGTATAGATATAGAGCCATTGACTCCGGGTCTGCTTCGGGAGCGTTGCGCCAGTCAAACACTACTTGAAGCTGAGATGTCATTTCCTCTTCCATGTAGAGATCTTTGTGACGGCAGGAGGAGAGGCAAACTGCTGTAAACGACAACATAAATATAATATTCGACGTTTTCATCTGCTACCTCCTTTCGAGCGGTTCCAGTTATCGCAGCCTATAAGCCAAACAAGTGAAATTTCCGCTTTTGTGGGTCCGAACCAATGAAGTCGATGAGTAGACTGCCATATGTAGAACCCATATTTTGGTTCATATTTCAGATACTTACCTCCCATGTAGCCGAGCGCAAAGGAGAAATCTATATTCAGGTGTCTGGTCACCGGGAGAGAATAACCATACTCTACACCTGATATAAAATTGCAACGGTCCCAGAGTGTACCCCGAGGAAGACCACCCATTATACCCCCTTTGCCTAATTCAAAGTCATAGGTCACTACTCCGGTGAAAAGACCGAGATGGTGTCCGGTCAGTGGTTTTTCATGAGCTGCTTTTCCAAACCACCAGCGAGCCCCGATATTTCCGCCATAAGCCCGCCAGTAATAGTGGGTTCGATCCCGATCCCACCAGCCATACATCCAGTCAGCATTGATTGAGATATTCTTTCCTACATAGAATTCCGCTCCGATATTTGGAAGGAGCAGGGCATCATAAAGCATGTTTGTCTTTAGTGCCATATAGAAAGGCTTACATTGCTTTGCTTCACCCAACACTATAGGCAGAGGAAGCAGTTCGCCTGCTAATTCAGTAGTCAGTAATGGAGAATCGAGAGGAATATCAGGGATACGTATGCCTGGAAAAAGACGTTCGTATTCCACTGTCAGTCTGGAAGCCCTAAGATCCGGAAATAGTTCAGTTAGAAGATAGTGGTAAGGTATTCCTCGGTGGAGTGCTTTTAGATTGGCGAGTGGATGAGTCGGAGGATTAGAACTATTGATTTGTTCAAGAAGAGAGAGTACATCTGCTCTATATGGGACTTCAAGGTCAGATTCCACTTCAGTCTGCAGTCCGCGCCAATCGCGTCCGATGAAAGAGAATGAAGTCAAAGAATCAGATAGAAGACCACGACGCCGGAACTGATCGAATATTGCGTCGGCTCGTTTTTCAGATAAATACTTGTTGAATTTTACTGAACCTTCAGGCGAAGCCGCCCCCGTGACTTTAACTGAACGGAGTCGGCGTGTAGGTCCATACAGAAGTGAGTCTGTATCAAGCTTATGGAAGATAGAGTCAAGAGTCTCTTTATTGCCGCTATAATCCGGATCTATTTCAATATGTGATACCTTGAAATGGACCTTCACTGAGTCTTTTTCAAACTGAGCGAAAGCCGGAATGGATCCAAAGAGGACTATAAGCAGGGTGCATATGGTGTTTTTCATCTTTGCGGAATTTAAGAAAAGGTGTGGAATCGTGGCGGCGTGTTGGGTCGTCAGATATGTATTTGTATGTATAACGAATAAGGTTAAATAAGTGTTTAGAAATGTTTAAAAAAATGAGCCGGAGATACTATATAAATGTATATCCGGCAGGAATTATTTTGCAACATTAGCAAAAAACTTTATAAAAGTCTTTCTACTATCTTTTTCGTTGGTTGTCAAAGAAATCAATCATTGCTTTGAAGGTGTCTTCGTTGAAAGTGACAGGACCATGTTCTCCTCCTTCTACAGTGATGAAATCTACAAGTTTACCTTCTTTTTTAAGTTCCTCGGAGAAATTGACACTTTGGCAATAAGGCACTACGCTATCTGAATTACCATGGATCACCAGCATTGGGACGGTGTTTTTTGAGACATAAGTGATAGGACTGATGAGTGCTACCATATCCGGTGAATCAGCAGGAGCTGCACCAATGAGAGCGGCTTCAGGAGAGTCAGCCCCCTTGACTGTCTCGCAGTTTTCCATCCTTGCCATATCAATAGGACCGAACCAATCTACTACGGCATCTACATCGCTGACCTGATCAAGGTTGCCTCCTATCTTTCCTTCAATTTCTATCTTACTGTTGTTGACCGTGCGGCTATTCATTCCGTTGGTCACTCCGGCCATGGCCGAGAGATGTCCTCCAGATGAGAATCCGGTGATTCCCACAAAGGATGTATCGAGACCATATTTATCCGCATTAGCACGAAGGAAACGGATGGCTCCCTTTACGTCCTGAATTTGAGCCGGATATTTTGCATCTCCACTTGAACGGTGGTTGATGCATGCCACAGCGTATCCGGCATCTACCAGTGGTTTGCCAAGCGAAAAATATGCAGCGTTCTTGAAGTTATTGCTAAACCACGCACTGCCGTAGATCACCACTATAAGTGGATGTTTTTCCTTGCCGTCTTTAGGAATATATATGTCAAGTTTATGACCCTCAAGGTCATCCCCGGCATAGTTAAGATTAGCAAAATCCGGATTAGTTTCAGGCATTTGGAAGCCTGGAGGTTGCGCAAGACCCATGAAAGATATCATCATGGCGATAAGAGAAAAAAGTGTTTTTTTCATAATTTGTTGTGTTATTTATGGTATAGAATGTATTCTGAAATGAATCTTTAAAATTTGACAAGGAAGGTTAAATAAAGTTTAATTAAAAAATCAGTTGTTGTCCTTAGTCATGAAGTAAAGGGAGACCGGCCCAAGAAGACCTGAAGGGAGCATTGGAGAGTCGGCTGTGAAGAATTTAAAACAGCCCACTGTCTTACGCTCTTTCGACGGACGTTCAGTGCCGTTGCGGAGCCAGTCAGGATTTGATGTAAGATAGCATCCTGCTCTCGGTTTGCCCGGTGCATATTCATATATCAATGGTTCACTCCATTGAAGGTCATCCGGTTCGAGTTCATCACCGATCATTCGGTTGGGCCATAGATTTGTCACTTCGACCTCAATCAGGTTTTGTCCTTCCGTCACGGCATCTGTGATGTCACATTCATATGGAGCTTTCCAAGCAAGTGGCATTTGCATTCCATTTATTTTTACCGATGCCATGTCTTTTACTTCCCCCAAGGAGAGAACTACACGGTCTATTTCAGAGTTGAGAGCATTCTTTGTAAGTTCAATTGTGGTGGTATATTTGACGGAGCCGGAGAAATACTTGATGTCATGGATGTCAGAGTCAGGCCAGGAGAATAAGGTATCTGTCTCTATTTCTCCGATCTCCGGAAAATCAAGCGTCCAAGTTTCATTTATGGGTAGTTCTTCAGCAAGTCTCCAATTTTGTTTAGGAGTGAGAACCGTAGAGCCGGTATGGGCTATCAGAAAGCGGGAGCCAAATGGTTCTATCTCAATTTCAAGTGGATCCGAGGCTCCAATGGAGTATTTTATAGAGGTATATGGATCCAATACCTCAATAGCCCGTCCGGCTGGGTCAAATGGTATAGTTTCTGCTACTGTAGTATCAGACTGGTTAGAGAGAAATATTATATCGGTATCGCCGTTAATGCGTCGGTAGGAGAGTAGGCGTTCCATCTTTGGAAGTTGCTCCGGCTCAGGAATCCCTTGTTGAAGCAATGCTTGGCAGCGTGCCATATATCCGAAAAGTTCCTTTGCGCCGCCTGCTTTCCACCATGTCTGACCTGGAACAAATTGAGTCCCCCATATTCCGAACGACATACCCGGTTCCACGTTTGGCCATGGGTTGGCAGCTCCGGCATGGAGCATCATTCGGTTTACTCCTGCGCAGTATGCCTTGTCACAAACCCTTTTTATGTCAGCCGGGCTGTCGCTCCATGCCCGTAGTGGCCAACAGGTAAAAGCTTCTGCTATAAGTAGAGGTTTGCCAAGTTTGCGCATTGATTTTTCATGTCCTGCTATGTCTTTCCAGCCCCAACGAGGTGGATCTTGCCAAAATTCCGTTGCGATATCTGCTCCATCACTTGCAAGGACAATCTTTTCAAAGTCGATAATTCTGAAAGGTTTTTGTCCTCCGGTTCCATATGGCTCTATCATCATCTTCAGTCCTGCATCATCGGCAAGCTTGGTCATATAACCATAATAATTTTCTGCGACGCAGTCTGTCACGACGCTTTCCCAGTCTTTAAGAAATCGGTTGGTATTTTCCGCGCCTTCGATTTCTTTCAATCTTCCTATCATATAAGGAAGATAGGGGA